>DAIBSV010000206.1 GCA_027415455.1 Nitrospirota bacterium
GTGGCGATTCTGGATGCTGACAAGGAGGGTTTCCTCCGCTCGCGGCGCTCCCTCATCCAGACGGCTGGCCGGGCGGCCAGGAATCTCAGGGGACGGGTGATCTTCTACGGCGATTCCGTCACGGGTTCCATGCAGGAGGCCATCGACGAGACGCGCAGGAGACGGGCAATTCAGATTGCATTCAACGAACAAAACGGGATCGTGCCGCGGGGAATTCAGAAGAACATCCCGGAGGCCCTCTATCATGTCTCGGAAAGCGATTACGTCACCGTCCCCGTCGCCGGGGAAGGGGATGAAGCCGGTCCGGAGGATTCACTTCCGGAGGGCGAGATCAGAAAGCGGATGGTTGCGGCGGCGGAGGCCCTGGATTTTGAGATGGCGGCCCACTATCGGGATTTGTTGCGGGCCAGGGGAGAGAGGCCGACAGGCGAAGGGATCGTGCTCAAGTCCCCCCGCGGCGGAGGACGTCGCAAGAAGAGGGACTGACACGCCGAGATTCAGGAGTTCCGGTAGATATAGTAGCCCAGAAAGATCCCGAGGATGTTTAAAAGGTTGATGTGAAAGCTCAGTCCAAAGGCCAGGTCCAGCAAGACCAGATGGAGTGTGACTGGGTTGCTGATTCCGAAGGAGACTCGGGAGAGAAAGAGTGTGGCGATGGGGCCGGAAGGAAGAAAAGCGTTGAAGATGACGGTCAGGACGGAGCCGAGAACCGCCCCGGCAAAAATAAGAAAAAGAAGAAGACCAAAACCTTTTTTGACCTGTGCCACGCGGAGGAATTCCTTTCCGGATAATGAGCGACGAAGGAGATTTGCTTTCACCCGACTGCGGAGGAGCGCTTTCATTCTAGAGGGGTGAGGAAAAGGGGTCAAGCATTTTTGGCGCAGTTCCCGATTTTTTAAGGAAATTCTAGGATTCCGGGGACCTACGCTTCTGTGGCCCCGATCGCTGATCCAAAGGGGCAGACCTCGCTTTTCAGGGTGAGAAGGATCGGGAAACGAGGGACGCTGGCCCCCGAGGGCGAGCGTCCGTTCACAGGTCGGGGAATGGACATGTTCCCTGAATCAGAAATCGCAGAATCAGCCTATCCCAGTCCCGAGCCAGGGAGAACATCCCGCTTATTCTTGTCGTTCACATCCCCTCATACGATCTTTTTTTCTAATTCTTTCCTCATTTTTCATTTTTAAAATGAATCTCTTTCGGAGGTCTTGACTCCGTGGTTAATATTCCAATATCATAATATTATGAAGAATGTAGATAAGACCATGGATAAAAAGGTCACGATAGGAGCCCGGTGTCTCCGGGTCCTGGGTCATCCGGTCCGGATCCATCTTCTTGAAATCCTGACCGAAGGGGAGCAGAGTGTGGGGGTTCTGGCCGAGGAGCTGGGTGTATCCCAGTCCAACCTCTCCCAGCATCTGGCAATTTTGCGCGACAAGGGGATCCTTGCGGACAGACGGTCGGGCCATCAGGTCTTCTACCGTCTGGCGGATCCGAGAATTCCCCAGTTCTTTTCCATGATGAAGGAGATATTCTGCCGATGAAGATCCCTCCCCTCAAAAGTCCGGCCGTCGTCTTTGCGGCGGTTTTTTCCCTTGTTGCCGGGCCGGTCCAGGCCTTGACCCTATCGGAAGCGGTTCGAGCCGCCATTGACGGCAATCCGGATCTCCGGGCGGCCCGTCTCGACGAAGAGGCCCAGAAAACCCGCAGCGTGCAGGCTGTCGGAACCTACCTGCCGACTCTGGCGGTAGGGGAAAGTTTCATTTCGACCAACAATCCTCTGACATCCTTCGGAATCCTTCTGAACGAAGCCCTGGTCACATCGACCCAGTTTTCAAATCTGAACGCCCTGAATAATCCGGCCAACACCCAGACATTCGGCTTTCAGGCCCAGCTCTCCGAGACGATCTTTTCCGGGGGAGGACGCTTTCACGGGCTCCGGGCGGCCAACCGGCAGAGCGCCGCACGCCATGAGATGGTTCGCTGGAAGGAGCAGATGCTGGTCGAACAGACCTCGCGCGCCTTTCTGGACGTTCTGCTCGCCTCAGATCGGGTTTCGGTTCTGAACGAGATGGTCCGGGCGGCCCGGGAGGAGGAGAAGATCGCGCGGGACAATGTCGCGGCTGGTAAGAGCGTTCGCGCCGAATATCTCGCGGCGGGGGTCCATGAGAAGCACCTCGAAGTCCGTCTTCTCCAGGCCCAGAAGGATGTGACTCTGGCAAGGATCCGTCTGGCGAGGCTGATGGGACAGAAGACGAATTCAGGGACTCTCATACGGGATCCGGAGCTTCTTGGCCGGGCCGAGACTGCCTATCAGAGCTTGGGAGAGAGGGGCGTCGAGGCCCTTGTCGGCCAGGCCCTCTCCGATCGCCCGGACTACCTGGCACTGGAAAAGGAAATTTCGGCCCGCCGTGAAATGGCGAGTGGGGCCCTGGCCGGATTTTTCCCTCAGGTGAGCGCCCAGGGGCTCTACAACGAATACAATCCCACTCTGGCCTGGGGCAAGCAGGACTACACGGTGATCGGTCAGGTCCAGTGGAATCTCTTCAACGGAATGTCCGACAAGGAAAAGCGCCAGCGGGCTTCTCTCTCTCTGCTTGAGGCCGAATACCGGAAAGAAGACCGGCGAAACGCGCTCATCTATGATGTCCGGGCTGCATGGGCCGAAAGCGAAACCCTGTTCGGCGCCCTGAAGGTGGACCAGGGACGGCTGGAGGAGGAGTCCGAAGAGCGCCGGATAGTCCACGAGCGCTACCGCGTGGGCCTCGTCCGTTTCGCCGACATGCTCCGCTCCGATGTCGCCTATCGGCGGGCCCGCCTACGTCTTCTCAGCGACCGGACCCGATTCGTGGAGGCGGTCCTGGCCCTCAAGAAGGCCGTCGGAGCCTTGTCCGAGAAAGATCCAGTCTTCCGGAGTCCCTGACGGAAGAGAGGGGGAGTGTTCGTGGAGGCAGGTCCGTATTCGGCCGGGAATGAATGTCGATATGAACGACAGCCTGGTGAAGGTCTACAACGAGGTCATGAAGGCCCGGGCCTACCTTCCCGAGGGAACCGGCCCGAT
>DAIBSV010000207.1 GCA_027415455.1 Nitrospirota bacterium
CCCCTTCACCTTCCAGAAGCGGCCGAGGACAAAGACGACGCCCCGGTCATATTCCCGAAGAATCCGGACGGAACGGCGGAGGTGTTGGGAAGGAGAGAGACGACCTGTCCTTCCCGGACCATGGCCCTGGCCCTTGAAAGGCCGTCGGGGTTCATGATGGTTTTCTCCCAGAGTTCGAGGGTCCTCCGATCATGGGCCCCAAAAACACGATACCCCTCTTCCACCTTCAGATACCCGACCGTCCCCTTTTTGGGAATCGTTCCAGAGGCCCGCTGGCCGAAGGGGCTGCCTCCCAGAAAGATCTTCTGGACCGGATAGGCGACAAACAGAAGAATCATGCCCAGAACGGATGCCACCAGGAAGAACGGCCATTTCTTGCGCCGATTCCCATCCGGTTTTCGTGTCGCAGCAAAGTCTCGATTCATCCTGCCCCGATCGGGTGACGATGACGCATCAACGTCTTTCCGCCTCCTCTATTCCTGACTCGTCCCTGCTCCTGACGGATTTCTCCTCAGTAACCGGAACCGCTGGAGCCCCCATACCCTCCTTCATTGCCTCCCCCTCCTGAAGATCCCGGGGAACCCGATCCGCCATCGGGCGAAGGAGAGGCACCCTGATTTTGTGTCCCGGGAGGGGGAGACTTGGAGGGCTGATCCGGTGAAGAAGGGTTCATGGTCTGAGACGGAGGGCTTTTCTGGTCCGAGCGATTCATGGATCCATTGTCGTACATGCCGTCATCTGAGCCATAATCGTCCCCGGCCAACACGAGCCCTGACGGAAAAATGAGAAACGCCAGAGTGGCCACAGCAAGAGATCTCTTCGAATTCATGGGAAGGCTCCTCATAGGATGAGCGCGCTAAGCCCACTTGAAGCAGCGGTCTTTACCGCTCCATTAAAAACAGACCTGACAAAATGTGCCGAACAAGAAAAATATACACCCGATTCGCGTCACGAGAAGAATCCTTCCGGGTCGTTCCTCGGACCACTACGGCAATCGGCTTCCAAGGCAAAATGACACATTAAAGACAGGATAGGAGAGGAATTCTAATGCCGGAGGAATGCCCCCAACGAGAGGAAAACTAAGGAAATTTCAACAGAGCGTCAGGAAGCCGGCGTGCTCCGGGAGACCGATGTTCCGCCGTGAATCATTGACTGGAGAAAACGGTCAAAAAATATATAGGGAAATCCGGAATCGATGGCGCTTTTCGAATCGAGTTTTTCAAGGAGCGCCGGCGGGATCGAAAAACTGAGAGAATTCACATTCTCTTCGAGTTGTGACACGGTGGTCGCGCCAATGATGGCGGTTCCCACACGGGGCCTTCCGGCGACCCAGTTGAGGGCGACCTGAGCCATGGTCCGGCCAAGCTCCCTGGCCACTGTCTCGAGTTCGGCCACAATCTCCCAGTTGCGGTTCGTGAATTTGTTGAATACCGGATTCCCGGAATTCTTCATTTTGGAGAGGCGACCGGACTCCGAAGCAGAAGCTCCCGAATCTCCGGCACGGTATTTCCCGGACAGAAGACCTCCGCCCAAAGGGCTCCAGGCCATGATGTCCATTCCCAGTTCCTGGCACAGGAGGACAAATTCCCGCTCGATGCTCCGCTCGACCAGCGAGTATTCGAGCTCGAGCGCACAGAGAGGCTCCCATCCATGCCATTCGGCCAGTGTTTGCGCGCGGGACGCATACCAGGCGGGGATGTCGGAGAGTCCCACATAACGGACCTTCCCTGACCGGACGAGATCCTCCAGCGAGCGCATGACCTCTTCGATGGGGGTGACCTTGTCCCAGGCGTGCATGAGGTAGAGATCGATGTAGTCGGTCTTAAGACGCTTAAGAGAGCCTTCGATCGCCCGAAAAATATTCTTCCGGCCATTTCCGCCCGCATTGGGATTCCCCGGCTCGGCGGAAAAGCTGAATTTAGTGGCGATCACGGCACGGTCCCGGGCCTTTCTCTCCGAGACGAACTCTCCAAGCCAGCTCTCGCTCGTCCCTTCCGTGTATCTGTCCGCCGTGTCGAAAAAGTTTCCACCGGCATCAAGGTATCGGTCGAAGATCGCCTTTGCCGTAGGCTTGTCCGCCCCTGTCCCCCATTCGGTCCCAAATGTCATGGTTCCCAGGGCGAGCGGGCTGACCCTCAATCCCGATCGTCCCAGCGTACGATAGCGATCCAGTGACATGGCTCCTCTCCCGGGCAAGGGTGAAGGATCTCGTAAGTGTCTCCTCATTTTTCCATGGGCCAAGACCAAACGCAACCGAGCCCCTTGTCAAAGGAAAAGCCAACCAATTTGAGAAGGGAAGATCCGGAGGTAGTCTCCTGTTCTCAAAACGGAAAAATCTTTGGGATGGGGATGACCATGAATGTCAAGAGCGGCATCATCTGCCAAGAGAGCGAATTTCGCTTGCTTGAAAAAATACGATCATTGGGAAATCAGGAGAAACTTTTTAAGCGGGTGACATTGATGAACCAAGGGAACGTGATAGAAAGAGTTTTCTGAAGCCTATTGGGCATTTTGTCGAGACACTTTGGGAGAGGCAAATGACACCCATTCCCGAACTCACCACAAGGCATTCAAACTCTAAAGTGGTGGTGAGCCGCCTGGGCTTCGATCCCAGCACACTCGCCTTAAAAGGGCGATAGAACGACAAGACAGACAAGCCTTTTTTTAATCAACTCCTTTACGAGAGCCATTTTTTATATCTTCTATTTCTTTCTTTTTCTCTCTATTGCCATAGCTCACTATGGCACAGTTATGGCAATAGATGGCAATGGATTCCCAAGTATTCTCAATCCAAATTTTTGGGAAACATCATCCGGCAAGAGTCCTATTTTTTTGGTTCTATCCGCTCAATGATTTTGTAAATGGCCTGCCGTGACAATCCGGTTCTTTTAGCAATCTCGGTTTTTGACAGGCCTTCACTCAAGTATTTTTGAACCTGATGCTCGCGGGCTTTTGAATGTCGAGAGCGTTCCTTTCCCCGGCCGGGGAAGGGATGGTCGTTCCACCAGCGCGAATATAATTCGTACCGCTCCAATATGTTCCATAAGACAT
>DAIBSV010000208.1 GCA_027415455.1 Nitrospirota bacterium
GCTGATTGCGGGGTAACTCGCACGATCAGTTCTCGGAGGGCGGGGGCTCAGCAATGGGCTCTTGCTACTCGACCCGGGTGGTGTGGCAGGGGAGCGGCTTAACCGCCCCCTATGCCGATCAAAATGCAACCAAGTCTGTTGAAAATGCCAGGGAGTCTCTTTAATGCGACTTCAGCTCTTCATATTTCAAAAAGAGTGACCCTCACACACTGAAGCTTCCTTTTCGACGCGCAGGTTTTGTACCTGCATTCCCTCCTCTCCCATTCCCTTTCCTCCACGCCCTTGCTTAACCTTCCCTTTTCCCGTATCTTGGATCCGTTTCGGTCCGGAGAGGACTCCGGACCTTCCTTTTTCCTTCATCCCGAGCCTGAATGCCCATGCATCCACCCGCCTCTTCGGGCCAGATCCTACTGGCCAGCGTCGTCGGAACCACCATCGAGTTCTTCGACTTCTACATCTTCGCCACCGCCTCGGTCCTCGTCTTCCCGGCCCTTTTCTTTCCCCCGGGGAATCCCTCCGCCGCGGCCCTCCAGTCGCTTGCGACCTTTGCCCTGGCCTTCCTGACCCGGCCGGTGGGAGCGCTTCTCTTCGGCCATTTCGGGGACCGCGTCGGAAGAAAGGCCACCCTTGTCGCCTCCCTTCTCACGATGGGGATCTCGACGATCCTGATCGGCCTTCTTCCCACCTACGGACAGGCGGGACTTGTCGCCCCCCTCCTTCTCGCCCTCTGCCGGCTAGGGCAGGGGATCGGCCTGGGCGGGGAGTGGGGCGGGGCCGTCCTCCTCGCCACCGAGTACGCCCCAAGCGGCAAGCGCGCCTGGTACGGCATGTTCCCCCAGCTCGGCGCCCCCGCCGGATTCATCCTCTCCACCGGCGTCTTCCTTCTTCTCTCCCACTTCATCCCCCGGGAGGATTTCTCCGCCTGGGGATGGCGGATTCCCTTCCTCCTTTCCGCCCTCCTCGTGATCGTGGGCCTCTGGATCCGGCTCCGGATCCTCGAGACCCCCGCCTTCCGGAAATCCCTCGACCGAGGAGAGCGGGTGCGCCTTCCCGCGCTCGCCGTCCTCCGCCGCCATCCCGGCGCCCTTCTCGTCGGGATCTTCTCGCTCCTCTCGACCTTCGTCCTCTTCTACCTGATGACCGTCTTCGCACTGGGGTGGGGGACCACCCGTCTGGGGTATTCCCGGGAAAGCTTTCTCTTCTTCCAGATGGCCGGGGTCGTCCTTTTCGCCCTCCTGATTCCCGTCTCGGCCCAGTACGCCGCGAGACGAAGCGCCCGGGAGGCGATGCTGATCGCCACACTCCTGATCTTCCTCTTCGGCCTGGCCTTCGGCTCCCTTCTGGTCCCCCACAACCAAGGCCTTCTTCTCTTCTTCTTCCTGGCAGGCTTTTCCGTCATCGGGCTCACCTACGGACCTGCCGGCACCATCCTGGCCGAGCTCTTTTCCACCCCCGTCCGCTACACCGGGGCCTCGCTCGCCTTCAATCTCGCCGGGATCGTCGGCGCCTCACCGGCCCCCTACATCGCCACCCGGCTCGCCGCAAGCCACGGGCTCTCCGCCGTGGGACTCTATCTCTCCGGCACGGCCCTCCTCACCTTCCTGGCCCTTCTCGCGGTACGGCCCGTCCCGGAAGAGGAAGGCGCGGGGCCCGAGGAACGCCATGCGATCGAGGTCGGGGAAGTCGCCGTCCTCGATCTTCCGGAAGAATGAGCCCGGCCAGTTTGGAACCCCGGCTCAGGGTTTTGGGAGAAAGAGTTCCGGTAGGATGGAAGGGGAAGGGCCGGTCTCACCCTTCCTCTCCTGATCCGGGGAAAACTGCCGGCGCCTCTTTGCCAATGGAGGGCGTCCCGATGAAAAAGAGGATTCCTTCCCGCTTGCTGCCGTCCGGCTGTCGTCCGAATCCCTTCGCCCGCACGTGGAGGCCTACTCCCTCGGCGCTTCTCTTCGATCTTGCCGGAGCTCCTTTCCATTCGTTTTCGCGGCGAGCAAAGCGAACAAGGGAGAATATCGACGACAAAGACCATGGATAAAAATCCGGGAAGGGACAATCTTCCGGAAGTCCCCCGTGAAGATCCGACAGGGAATTCTTTGCGCACTCCCGATGCGGGGGGACAGCGCACATCCTTGAGACCATAAGAATCCCCCGGCCAACCCCCTTGAATCCCTGACGCAGGGCCCTCCCCCCTGGAGGGAGTCCGCGTTCCGGGGAAGGAGAGGGTCCGGTCGGTGTTTTTGCCGATCCTTCGGGATCTCAAAGATCCCGATCGGAAGCCGATCAGGAGCCGATCAGAAAAAGGTCGCCCCGGCCTGGATCCTCTCCTGAGCCGACAACAGCGCAGGGCGATGATCGCATTGGCTCCGGTCACGGTCCAATGCATGCCATCCCGTTTGAGTCGGGCACTGATGGTGACCTTGCACCCGGCCTTGACCACCCCTCGAAGAGACACAGAGTCCCTGGCTTCTGAAGTCGGGATCGCGCATCCGGTGTCGGTCGCTTTCGAAGTCGCCCAGACAGCGACGGGCGGCGTCAATGGGGCGAGCATAGACGGACAGCGCTTTGAGAAGGTCGTCGAAGCGCCCCTGGTCCATCTCGTCGTGCCGCTCCTGGGCCCGATGACGGGTTTGGTCGCTGTCGGGGCTGAAGATCTCCTTGGTTCCGGTTCCGGCCCGGTACACGTCGAAGACGCGTCCAGGGTGCCGGAGATTGGGGGATCGCAACAAACATGCCTTTTCCTGCAAGCATTGCGGGTTCAAGGCGCACGCGGACGCCGTCGGAGCGGTCAACGTCCGGGACTGGGAAGGGGCCTGCGCCCCGCTACTGGTCTCCGGCATCCGTGCGTGCTGCCCGGAGATTCTTGAGGCTTCTCCGGGCGGGCTGCATGGACCAGCCCCAAACCAGGTACACGGCACGCCCGGCAAAATCCGGGTGTCGGCGTAAGAACTGGAATCCCCTTCCGGAAGGGAGGGTTCATTGACATCCTCCCCTCCCTCTCGCTTCGCTCGCCGCGAAAGCGGTAAGGAAGGGGATTCCTTCCTGCCATCTC
>DAIBSV010000209.1 GCA_027415455.1 Nitrospirota bacterium
AAGATAGCCCGCTCCTCCCCCGGAGGAGGGCGTTCCCTCCCCCCAGTTCATGTTGACCGCCGTTCCGGCGGATGCGGCCAGAAGATTGGTCGATTCTGCCGTCTGTGTGGGAAGAACCGGCGGCGTGACTGGGCGGGGAACCACGGCCTTGTGGACCATCCGGGGTTTCGCCTTGGGCTTGGGCGCCGGGGGCTTCGGCTTGGGAGGAGGGGGAGGAGGAGCCAAGGCCACCTTGAAGGCCGGGGGAGGCGGCGGAGGAGGGGCGGAAACGGGAACCCTGAGGGCGGCCAGGAGGACGGCCTCGAAGACAAGAACACCGCCCAAGGCCCATGGAAAAACGGAGCCGCTGTTTTCGGAGGCGGCGGCCTTGCTGCCGGAGGCCCCCATCAGTGAAGATCCTCGGAGCGGATCGAGACATTCGAGAAGCCCATCGAATTACAGAGGTCCATGACGTCGACCAGCCGCTGGAGCTTCGAGTCCTTGTCTCCGCTCACAATCACCTCGTACTTCGCCGTCTTGTCCGAAAGAAGGACATTGAGATGGTCCTTGAGCCCCGCCCGGTTCACGGGCGTGTTCTCGAAGAGGATCTTCCCCTCCTCGGTGATCGTGATGTTGATCATCTTCGGCTCCTGCTTAAGCGGGTGTGCCGCCGATTTCGGAAGGGCCACACTCACACCGTTCAGCTTGATGAGCGACATCGAGATGAAGATGAAGACCACCATCAGAAAGAACATGATGTCGATCATCGGGATCAGTTCGATCCGCGCCTTCGGGGACTCCTCGCCCCCGTCGCGAAACAGCCTCATGAGAAAATCTCCTTGCAAATGTCGTCACTCGCCGGGCGGGAGTCCGCCCGGCATATCTGCCCCACAAACAACCCTGCCCAAACCCGCGTCAGGCCGGAGACGAACTTTTTTCCGCGCGGAAGGCCGTCTGCACCCCTTTGGCAACCGCAACCCCGGTCCGTGATTCCGCAAGTTCCGGAGACTCCCGGTAGGCATCGCGGATCGGCCGGTGGAGGATGGTGATCAGCCGCGCCGCCGATTCGAGGGAGGACTTGATCCCGGTGATCCACTTGTAGAGGAAGTTGTAGAAGCCCAGGGAAACGATGGCGATGACGAGTCCCGTCGCGGTGGCGATCAAGGCCTCGGCGACCCCGCCCGTGATCTGGGTGGGCTTCCCGAGCCCGGAAATCGACATGACGTGGAAGGACGCGACGATGCCGATGAACGTTCCCAGAAGACCGAGGAGAGGCGCCATGGTGATGGCGGTATCCAGAATCCACATCCGCTCCTTGAGCTTCTTTTCTTCGAGGACCGCCTCCGCCTCAATGAGGTATTCGAGCTTTTCCCCTTCGAGCTCCGACTCGACAAAGAGCTTCAGGATCTTGCTGACGATGAAGTTCTCGGACCGGTAGGACTCCTTGATCATGGCGATCACCGACTTCGGATCGAGCTTTTCCTTGACATTCTTTCGGAGGACCGCCAGAACCCTTTCCGTCTGGACTTTTTCCTGCCTCAGGACGACGAGGCGCTCGAGGCTTACGGCCAGGGCCACCGCCGACATGGGCAGAAGGATGTACATGACCGGTCCGCCCTTCATGAGATAGGCAAATGCATTCATTTTTTTCTCCTTTTTATGGATGACAAAGCATCCGGATGAAACCTTTCACGATGGAGATCATCCCATCCCTATTTGAAGAATTGGTAAATACTGCATGGCGGATGCGTGACGGGACGGTAAATTTTTCTGATGCCTGACTATCCCGACAATTTTTTTTTCTGATGATGGGAATGTTTTGAATCTCCCTTGGCAGAAAGAATCCCTATCCCAATCTCTGCTGGTTCCTGCCGAAATCACTGGACTTCCAAGATCAGGATCGGGAAGAAGGCGACTCGCATTCACTTCTGATCCGAACATCCTCAATCTTCTGACGTTACTTGGGGGCAGGTCCGCGCGGCTGGCAGGCGGGATTCAGGAAAGATTCAACAATGGGGGATGCCTGGATTCAGGGGGGAGCAAAAGAGAAGGTTTAACGAGTGCCTATGGAGCAGAGGGTCAGGGCTTTGATTGTGTTCCGGGGAAGACCGATGAACTGTTAAATTCCCTGGTGTCCAAACGGCGGAGACAAACAGGGATCCATGAAAGCTCCCAGCTGTCTTGCTCCTCCCAGAGCTCCCTTGTTTGGTTCAACGACGACACGATCGACAGAAATGGACCTCCTTATCCGAGGAGTACAAAGGACTTGCGTCCCAATAATCGAACGGCTACACTAAAAATGTGTGCACTATTTTCTAAAAATTTTTCTTTCCCCCATTCCGATCAACGGGGCTTTGAAGGATTCCCATGAAAAACATCACATTGAGCGCCGACGAAGGACTGCTTGAGGCTGCCAGAGCTCAGGCCCGATCGCAGAAGACGACACTGAATGAGGCCTTTCGAAAATGGCTTTACGAATACTCGGGAATGGGATCACGCGAAGAAGAGGCCTTCCGTGTCATCGACCAATTGCGGGGCCACGTCGTCGTCGGACGAAAGTTGACACGGGATGAAATGAATGCCCGCTGACAGCTTCATAGATACGAATCTATTCATCTATCAATTGGATACAAGCGATGAACGAAAGAACTCCATCGCCGATCAGATCATCCGGAGAGCCATTAAGTCTCGAGATGCCTGCATCAGCTTTCAGGTTGTCCAGGAATGTCTCAACACCCTCGTTCGAAAGGCTGAAGCTCCCCTCCCACCCGCGGACGCAAAAAGATATCTGGAGACCGTTCTCTTGCCTCTTTGGACCATCATGCCCGACCCGGGACTCTACCAGCAGGCACTTGATCTCCAATCCTGTTACCATTACGGGTTCTACGATTCCCTGATTATCGCTGCCTCTCTTTGGGCGGGTTGCAGAACCCTCTACAGCGAAGATCTCCATAACGGACAGAGAATCGGGAAATTGACCATCCGGAATCCATTTCTGGAAAACTGAGGGACCGCAGCCTTTGCGAGACGTCATTTCTTGAGGGTGGTTCTTCATGGGGC
>DAIBSV010000020.1 GCA_027415455.1 Nitrospirota bacterium
GGGGTGCACTGGACGATTACGGCCGACCAGGACAGTGCGGTGAAACAGGTCATCGACCGGATCCCCGAGTCGGCCTGGGTTCGGGTCAGCGAGGATGTCGAGGTGGCGGAAACGGTTCATACGATGCAAGACACGAACAAGGCCTTCCGGCTGATCGTGAAGCGGACCCGGGACCGGTCGACGCCGCTGTCGGAGCTTCTGGTCAGCTACCGCACCTGGGCGGTGGCGACAAACATGGAACCGGAGGTGTCGGCCGTCCGGGTGCTGGAGTGGCACCAGCAACGGGGAGAGTTCGAGAACTTCCTCAAAGGGCTCAAGAGCGATGTGGGAGTGGGATCCATGCCGACAGGCGAGAGCTACGCCAACGCGGTCTGGTTTCGGATTGGCGTGCTGGTCTACAACCTGATTCAGGGCTTCAAGCGGGATCTTCTCCCGGGAACTTGGCTAAGCTTTCGGCTTCCGACACTCCGATGGAAGATCTTTGCCCTGCCGGGCAAGTTCGTGCGCCATGCCCGGGCCCTTGTGTTAAAGCTTGCGGTTCCGCGACGCGATCTGGACTTTTTGAATGAGGTTCGCACCCGGTGTCGTCTGTTGTTTCAACCCGGCTAAAACCCAAAGGAGATGTGAGAGGTCCAGGGGAAGACCGGCAAGAAGAGGGGACCTGCGACCAGAGCCCCTCCGGAACCAAAGGAGAAATAGTGATTTCCTGACAGCCATTTAGCTCATCCCCTTTCCTCACAACCTCCAAAAGAGAGGGGAGTCAGGAACCGTCTCGGACCTTGACCTCCGGTGATTGAGGGGGACGAGGGACAAATTCGAGGGGAAAAAGGAACCGGTTTCAAAAAAATCCCCCTTTTTCTTCCTGGGAAATCCCTCAGACAATTCCTATCGCGGAATTCGGGTCAGGATTAAAACTTGACAAACAAGAAATGCACTCCATAAGATTTGGTATGGGATTTTTCAGGATGATCAAACGACATTTTGGTTGGCTCCTTTTTCTGGCCGGACTCGTCTTTCTTTTCGAAGGCGCTGGTTCTCCCCGCGTTTCCGTCTCCATGTCCTTGAAGGGATCCCCGTCCCTTCATTCGAAAGGGATGACCCCTCCCTCCTGTCCCATGAAAGGCAATCTTCCCTGTTGCCACAACAAAGCCCAAATTTCCCTCTGTCGAGCCTCACTCTGTGATTTATGCCTCCAATCCAGGCCTCACCAAGTGGAGAATGAATCCCAAATCCTGAGAGTCCAGGCACCCCTCGAAGGTGCTCCGATCATCCCGGTGAACGGCGATACCCTTGCCCGGCGCCACACTTTTTCCTTCCTGTCTTCTTTTCCCAAGGACCTTCCTTTTGGCCCGCCCGTCAATCGACCTCTACTGATCTGAGATCCTCCCAGTTCTAGAAATTCGGTGAATCATACCGTTTTTTGAACTCCTGGGAGGATGTATGCCTTTTTATCGGATTTCACTCTTCGAGAGAAGAGCTTCCAAGACTATTTCTCATTTCTGTAAGGCACCGACGAATCAAGAAAACACTTATCGTCAATTCCTGTGCGCGTCCTTTGTTGCAGGGTTATTGCTGGCATGGACAAGTTCCGGGATTCTCCGTGTTCCTCCGGTCTGGGCCGGGCCACCTCCCGGCTCCACAACCTCGACCCTTCCCGTCCTCACCCTCGCTCAAGCGATTCGTCTGGGTCTGACCCGCAATCCCGGACTCGAGGGGGAACGGGCTCGGATCCTCCGGGATCAGGCCCGTTCCGTCGAGGTCGGAGAACTTCAGGACCCGAGGATTGTTGTCGGGGAACAGTATTTCCCCTTCAACTTCAATATGGGAACAAGCGTTCTGACCATGACGACGGTGGGGGTCCGACAGGATTTTCCCCCTTGGGGAAAAAGAGCCCTTCTCCATAAAAACGCCGCGAATGAAGAAAAGGCGGCCCGCTGGAATCTTGACGATAAAAAAGCCCTTCTTGTCCGGAATATCCGCATAAGCTGGCTTGATCTCTACCAAGCCAGGCAGCAGGAGAGTATTCTTCGATCGGTCGGCGCCCTTTGGCAAAAAGCCTTTCAGGCCGCCCTCGGCCGGTACCGCCAGGGAACCGGTTCGGAATCGGATGTTCTTCTGGCCCAATACCAGAAAGACTCTCTCCGGGACAAGATGGAAGAGATCAGGATCGGGAAGGAAAAAAGCCTTCATCGCCTGATGAACCTCTTGCATGTCGCCCGGCCGTTCCGGATTTCCTCCGAAAAACCCCGCATTCCGGATCCTCTTCCCGAATCCGTCCTCCTCAAACGGATCAACGATCATCCTGCCATCGAATACGGCGTTTCAAAAGACAATGCCCAGGAATTCCGGGTCCGGTCGGCGGAGAGAGACAAAATTCCCGCCATTTCGGTGGAGGGCGATTACAGCTATTTCATGGGGCCGAATCTGATCACGTCGACGCCCAACCTGTTTTCAGTTCTGTTGACCTTCAACCTTCCGGTCCGGCCGGGGGAGCGCCAGGATCAAAAGGTCGCGGAAGAAGAACACACTCTGAACATGCTGGAAGCCGGTCTGGAAACAAAGCGCCAACGGTTTATCGAAGAGATCCGGGATTCCGAAGGGATTTACCGCCACCTCCTTTCCAGGACAGCGATCCTCGACCGGATTCTCGTTTCGGAAGCCAGAAGGAACGTGGAAGCCTCCCTCGCCGGCTACGAGACCGGAACTCTGGAGATGGGACAGGTTCTTTCCGCAATGGAACAGGTCGAAAACGTCAAACTCCGGGCGCTGTCCGTCCGCACAGACCTCTTGAAAACAAGCGCCAAGCTTTCCTATCTGTCCGGCATTCTTCAGGGAGGGCTCCATGAACCGTAAAACATTTTCCTTATTGGCTCTTTCCCTTGCGGTCGGAGCCCTCGTCGGCGCCGGTGCCACGCGGTGGATCCTGTTCCCGAAAGAGATCCGGTCGAAAACCCAGGCTCGGCAGAGTCGTCCGGAAAGGCGCATCCTGTACTGGCGGAACCCCATGAACCCCTCCATCCATGCGGACCATCCGATGAAAGACAACATGGGGATGGAATATATCCCCGTCTATGCAGAACCACAGAAGTCCCAGGAAAACTCCGGTCGAAAGGTCCTTTACTGGCGGAACCCAATGAACCCTTCGATCCATTCGGACCATCCGATGAAGGACAACATGGGCATGGCCTACCTACCGGTTTATGCAGAGCCTGCCAGGTCCCTCAAAAACGCCATATCGGTGGATCCCCGGATCCGGCAAACCCTCGGGATCAATGTTGTCACGGTCGTGCGGCGGACCTTCTCCCGCACGGTACGGACGGCCGCCACCGTCTCGTTCGATCGTCGCCGGGTCCGGATCGTATCGATGCGTTTCCGGGGATGGTTCCGGGAGCTTGCCGTCCTGGCGCCCGGCGATGTCGTCCGGAAAGGCGCTCTGCTGGCCCGGGTCTATTCTCCCGAACTGGCCAGCTCCGAACAGGAAGCGCTGATCGCTTTCGGAGCGACCCGGGACAACCCGGAATCAAAAGACGACCGGAGTCTCTGGGAGGCCGCCCGGGAACGGCTGCGTCTTCTGGATGTGCCGGACGGGGAGGTTGATCGTCTGATAAAAACCGGAAAACCCCGATCGATCATTCCCATCCGTTCTCCCTATTCAGGAATCGTCTCCACAATCTCCGCGCGCGTGGGCGGCGAAATCTCGCCGGGGAAAGCGGTGATGACGCTGGTCGATCTTTCCAGAGTCTGGGTGGACGTCGCTCTGTATTCAGACCAGTTGGGCTGGGTCAGATCGGGCGATTCCGTCACGCTCCACAATCCATCCGTCCCTGGGCGCGTCTATCGGGGGACGCTCCAATTCGTGGATCCGCGTTTCAACGAAAAGAGCCGGACAGCCCGGGCCCGGGTCCCTGTCGACAATCCGGACGGATTTCTGAAACCCGGCATGTACCTCGAGGCGACGATGCATCCGGATCCCCGTCCCGATGTTCTGGTCGTTCCGCGGGAGGCCCTGATCCGCACAGGGACGAAGTCTGTCGTCGTCACCGAAGTCGGAGACGGGCATTTCAGGCCGGTCCGGGTGACGGTCGGAGTCCGGTCGGAGCATTGGGCCGAAATCCTTTCCGGCCTTCATGATGGGGATCGGGTCGTGGTCAGCGGACAATTCCTCCTGGACGCCGAATCCCAGTTCGAAAACGTCTCCGCACGGATGGAAAAAGGAGGCCGGCCATGATCTCCCGTATCATCGACTGGTCCATTCGAAGAAGACTCTGGGTTCTCGCTCTTTCCTTGGTTCTGGTGGGCTGGGGCGGCGTCTCCCTGATCAAAAGCCCCCTGGATGCGATCCCCGACCTCTCCGACACGCAGGTCATCGTCAAGGCCACATACCATGGCCAGCCTCCGTCCGTCGTCGAGAACCAGGTGACCTATCCTCTGACGACCGCCTTCCTGACGATCCCGGGCGTTCGCCATGTCCGCGGTTACTCGGACTTCGGAAACTCCCTCATTTACATTCTGTTCAAGGAGGGAACAGACCAATACTGGGCCCGTTCCCGGGTCCTGGAATATCTGAATCAGGTCGAAAGCCGCCTGCCTCCGGGGGTCACGGCCACGCTGGGACCGGATGCCACCGGCCTCGGGTGGGTCTATGAATACGCTCTGGTCGACCGCACGCACCGCTATGATCTGTCCCGGCTTCGGGCCCTTCAGGACTGGTTTCTGAAATTCGAGCTCCAGAGCATCCACGGCGTGGCGGAAGTGGCCTCCGTCGGCGGGATGGTGAAGGAGTTCCAGGTCGACGTGGACCCCAGGAAACTCCTGGCCTATCACGTGAGCCTTTCGCGAGTGGAACGGGCGATCCGGGCTTCGAACGGCGACGTGGGCGGGTCTGTCGTGGATATGGGGGAAGCCCAGTACATGGTCCGGACCCGCGGGTATATCCATAGCCTTTCGGACATCCGGAACATCCCCCTTGCGGTGGGTCCGGAGGGGGACCCGGTCAGACTTTCCGACGTGGCCTCTGTCCATCTCGGTCCGGAACTCCGGCAGGGGGTGGCGGAACTCGACGGAAAGGGCGAAGTCGCGGGGGGAATCGTCATTACCCGGGGCGGCACCAACGCGCTCGACGTCATTCGGGCGGTGAAGAAAAAGATCCGGGCACTGACCCCGATGCTGCCCCCAGGCGTCGAGGTGGTCACGACCTACGACCGTTCCCGATTGATCCTGAAAAGTATCCGGAACCTCCTGGAAAAACTCCTGGAAGAGTCGATCGCGGTCTCCCTGGTCTGTCTCGTGTTCCTGTCACGTATCCGCTCCTCCCTGGTGGCCATCCTGAGCCTTCCGGTCGGCATCTTTGCGGCATTCGTCCTGATGGCGCGCCAAGGGCTCACCGCCAATATCATGTCTCTCGGAGGGATCGCAGTCTCCATCGGGGTCATGGTGGACGCGGCCATCGTGATGATCGAGAACATGCACAAGCATCGGGAGCGCTCAGACGATGCAGAAAGCCCTTGGGACACGGCCCTGCGATCCGCACGGGAAGTCGGTCCGTCCCTCTTTTTCTCTCTCCTGGTGATCACGGTGTCGTTTCTTCCGATCTTCGCCCTTCAGGAGCAGGAGGGACGCCTCTTCAAGCCGCTGGCCTTCACCAAGACCTGGTCCATCGCCATTTCCGCCGCCCTGTCGATCACCCTGGTCCCCGTCCTGATGGGATTTCTGATCCGAGGGAAGATCGCCCAGGAGCGGAACAACCCCGTCAACCGGCTCCTGGTCTGTCTCTATCGGCCGCTTGTCGGGTGGGCGCTCCGTAATCGAAAGCTGACGCTCGTCATGGCCGGAGCGTTTCTTTTGACGGCGGCCGTCCCCTTGATGCATCTGGGAACGGAATTCATGCCGCCTTTGTACGAAGGGGATCTCCTGTACATGCCGACATTGACGCCCGGCGTCTCCGTCGGGGAGTCGGCCCACCTGCTCCAGATCACCGACCGCCTGATCCGCACCGTGCCGGAGGTGGACCGGGTCTTCGGCCAATCCGGCCGGGCGGAAACTGCGACCGATTCGGCCCACCTTACCATGTTCGACACGGTCGTCATGCTGAAACCCCGAAACGAGTGGCGTCCCGGGATGACCCTTTCCATGCTCAAGGAAGAACTTGACCGCGTCGTTTCACTTCCGGGTGTCTCCAATATCTGGACGATGCCCATCATCAACCGGGTGAACATGCTGTCGACCGGGATCAAATCCCCTCTCGGGATCAAGGTCACGGCCCCTTCGCTCGAGACGATCGACCGGCTCGACCGCCAGATCCGCGACGTATTGAGGAGACTTCCGGAGACCTCTTCGGTCTATGCCGACCGGCTCACAGGAGGGCGCTATATCTCAATCAACATTCACCGATTTTTCGCAGCCCGATACGGTCTGAACGCAGATGACGTCAACCGCATGGTCCGGACCGCCATCGGGGGAGAGACCTTGACGACGGTGCTCCAGGGCCGCGAGCGCTTCCCGGTGAACCTAAGGTATCCACGAAACGATAGGGGATCCCTGGAAGCGATCGGATCCCTTCCGGTTCCCACGCCGGGAGGGGGGCAGGTACCGCTGTCCCGTCTCGCTTCGCTTACGATCGAAGAGGGACCCACGATGATCAAAACCGAAAACGCCCGCCTGACCGGGTGGATCTATATCGACATCAAGGGAGGCGACCTTGGGGGGTATGTCGCGCGGGCCAAAAAGGCGATCGCCCGGTCCGTCCAGCTTCCGGCAGGGACCACCCTGACCTGGTCGGGACAATACACATCGATCGAGCGGGCGCGCAAAAGGCTGGCTCTTGTGCTCCCCCTGACCCTTCTGATTATCGTGGCCCTCCTTTACGTCCATTTTCGAAACCTCACCAAGACGGGAATGGTTCTTCTTTCGTTGCCGTTCGCGGTCCTCGGGAGCCTGTGGTATCTGTACTGGCTCCATTACCGCCTTTCCGTGGCGGTGGTCACGGGGATGATCGCGCTGGCCGGAGTCGCGGTCGAGTTCGGGATCGTGATGATTCTCTACCTCGATCGTTCCGTCGAACGGCGAAAGACCGAAGGCCGGCTGATAACACCGGAAGACCTCGATTTGGCGGTTGTCGAGGGAACGCTCTACCGGCTGCGCCCGATCGCCATGACGGGAACCGTGGTCCTCGCGGGGCTGCTTCCGATCATGCTGAGCCACGGGACCGGGTCGGATGTCATGAAGCGGATCGCCGCCCCGATGGTTGGCGGAATGGCGACAGCAATCGTTTTATGTCTTTTGGTGATCCCCGTTCTGTACAGGGTGTGGAAGGAGGCCGACATCCGCAAGGCCAAAACGGACATGGGACAGGGCCTCCAACCCCCACAGCGGAAGGGGACGGATCCCCTTCCCACGCAATCCCACTTCCAACACGGAGACCGAACATGAACCAAACCACAAAACGGATCACGACTCTGACAGGGATCTTCCTGGGTGTTTTCCTGGCCGGGACAATGGCCTTGGCCGACGACATGGAAAACATGAACGGAATGACGGATACGTCGCCGGGGATGGGCAACATGTCCTCCTCCGCACCCGTAGGTCACGGAAAGGGAGTCGTCGAAGCGATCGACCGGAAAGCCGGGACGGTGACCATCAAGCACGGCCCGATCAGAGAGTTCGGATGGAGCGGCATGACCATGACCTTCACGCTCCGCCACCGGTCTTCCCTGAAATCTCTCAAGACTGGGGACCATGTCCGCTTCTATGTGGTTCAGGACAGCCAGGGATCGGCCGTGATCACGAAGATCCGTCCAGTTCACTGAAGGTCGTCGCAGGGAGGGAAAACGATGAATCGGAGGCAGGCTTTAAAGACGATGGGTGCGACGGTTGTCGCGGTGCTATTGTACCCCCTATTGCCGAAAGGAGGATCGATCCAGTCCTGGGCCGACACTCTGCCCCCTAAAAAAATAGACAAGAAAACGGCCCGTTATCAGGACCATCCGGAGGCCGGAAAGATGTGCATGAACTGTCGGCATTTCATCCCCCCCGAGGGGATGTCCTCCATGATGGGAGGGATGGGACAGGACATGGGGGGCATGAACGGTCCGATGGGGATGGGACGCATGATGGAGGGGGCCTGCAGGGTCGTGGCGGGTCCCGTCAGTCCCATGGGGTATTGCCGGTTTTACGAAAGGAACGGCTAGCGGTTCGAATTCGCAAGGCATCACAGGAAAAGCGTATCCTGGAATCCCCCGGGATGCGAAAGGGGAATGGCGCTTCTCGCCATGTCCTTCGATTCGCTCGAACTCTCTCAGGAGGAATCATCATGAAAAATTCTCTGCTCGCAATTGCCCTCTCATTGTCGGTCCTTTGGCCAGCCGTATCCCAGGCGGCCAACCCCTATACGATCATGATGGATCAACGGATGCAAAAAGCCCAGCACGAGTTGGATCTGGCCAAAAAAAAGAGGGCTGAACAAGAGAGACTTCTCCGGGAAAACCTGTCGCTGATGAAGGAAAACCTCCGGCTGATGTCCGAAAACATGGTGAAGATGGACAGGCAGATGGAGAGGTTCAAAAGTACAAGAGCGAGCATCATCGTCGGATGGCCTCCATGATGGAAGTCATGGCCCAGGAGCATGGCTACGTCCTCAAAGTCCTGAGCCAGATGGTGGAGAGGCGGGAGATCCGGAACGGGATACACTCCGCGCCTTCCGGAAAATAGGTCTGGAGGAACGACATCCTGATTCATTTTGCTGCTGCACCCGGTATGATTGGGGATCCGAACGGGTCGGATGGAACCGGGTTCGCTCTTGGACGCCTTCGGTCAAGCCGGTCTCTTTCGACGCCCGGATGCTGCGCCCGAACACGGTTGATCGGGCTGTCCGTCCGATATGCCGGTGGATTGCAAGGCCGAGCCCGGGGCCGGAACCGGGAGCTCCCCGATCCCGATCGGAAGCTGCCAGTCAAAAATGCCCTTGTTCTGTCCGGTAACGATCCGGCTCATGCGGGGTAAGCCTTCGCCGAACCCGTCAGAGAGGAGATGAGGTGAGGACGTGAAGATCTTCTGGAGGCTGGAGGGGGTAGAGGTAGATGTCCTTGGCGGGAAGGGCCTACTGGTTTTTGACGTCGAGCTTTCCGCGTCCCTGGGGCTTGCCGACAGAAATCCAGTTGACGGATTCTGGGCTGCGCCGACGTACCGGCCGGCTTCAATCCCGGCCTGACAATGCGGGGAGGAAAGATCGTTTCTGTCGATCTCCTGACCCAAGTTTTCCCGGCGGAGAACCGGGACCGGATCGTCCAGGTATTCGAGACTGTTGCCGACTCCAATCGATCCATTTTTTGAAAAGGAAAGGTGATCTGGCGCGATGAGACAAAAACTCTCTCGGCTCTCGAAATCCGACCTCGTATCCGTTTCGGAAATTGCCTACCGGAGCCTCTCCATCCGAACCAGAAAGGAAATGGAAGACCTCCTCGGGGAGGTGTCCGATCTTGTCCCGGCGACGGGAATCGTGTCCGGGTTCGCCTCCGCTGATCCCCTAAATCTCCCGCTCCTCGATCCCAACTGTATCGTCAACGGGGGGTTCCCCCAATCCTGGCTTTCCCTGTACCTGGAACGGGGCTTCCATTGCCTCGACCCCGTGTTTCGGAAGCATTTCGGGGAGTATAAGACCCAGGTCTGGAGCCAGACTTATCGGACGGTGTCCCGCCAGGACGAGAAGGAGTTCATCGCCCTCTCCCGGAATTTCGGGCTGGACGAGGGGGTCACGATGGGACACCGATCCCCGTCCCGGGCGTCCGGGAGCTGCTTCTCCTTCTCGGGGAGCGAGTTGCCCCGGCACGAGCGGCATATCCAGCTGCTCGAGTGTCTTCTTCCCCACCTCCATGTGGCGATTTCAAAACTCTTTTCGCCTCCTTTTTTCGCCGGGACTCCTCTGACGGCCCGGGAGAAGGAAGCGCTGACATGGAAAAAAGAGGGGCGAACCGCCTGGGAGATTTCCCGATCCATGAAAATCAGCGAACGCACCGTCGTCTTCCACCTCCGGAACGCCATGCGCAAGCTTGGGGCCAGAAACAGCGCCCAGGCGATGGCGGCTGCCCTCTCCCTCGGGTTGATCGACTGACTGGAACGTCGGGTCGAGCCTCGGCGTGACCTGTCAATTTTGACAGCTTGTTTTTGAGGTCCTCTCCCTTCTAAGATTTCTGGAAGATGAAAAGGGAAAGGACGATAATCCTTGAAACTCAGGCTGTTCCAGATCGACGCTTTTGCGGACCGTCTGTTCGAGGGAAACCCCGCCGCGGTCGTTCCTCTCGAATCATGGCTGCCCGATGCCCTTCTTCAGTCCATCGCCTCCGAGAACAACCTCTCCGAAACCGCCTTCTTCGTTCCTTCGGGATCGGGATTTCGCCTCAGATGGTTCACCCCGGAATGTGAAGTCGACCTGTGCGGCCATGCCACTCTCGCTTCGGCCCATGTTCTCTTTCGTCACCTCGGTTATCCCGGAAATTCACTCGTTTTCGATACCCGGAGCGGGGATCTCGCCGTCGAGGAGAGAAACGGACTGATTGTCATGGACTTTCCCGCCCATCGAAAGCCTGTCCGCCTCCTGACAAATTGATTGTGGGGTTGGGAAAAGTCCCGGTGGAGGTCTTGACCGGAAAGTCCTATATCGCCGTCTTCGAACGCGCCGAGGAGATACGCTCTCTCGCCCCCGACGACGCAATCCTGCGTACTTTGGACTTGCAGGGGGTCTCGGTCACGGCTCCGGGAGGAGGGCTCGGACAGGATATCGATTTCGTCAGCCGCTATTTCGCTCCGAAAGTCGGAGTTCCCGAAGACCCTGTCACAGGATCTGCCCACTGCGCCTTGGCTCCGTATTGGGCGGAGCGGCTCGGAAAAAACCGTGATGAAGGCCCGGCAGTTATCGAAATGCGGCGGGACGGTGTTTTGTGAAATCAGGAGAGATCGCGTCTTCCTCTCGGGAAGAGCGGCGACATTTCTGGTGGGAGAGAGCGACATTCCATATTTTGTAGAATGTGATGCAAGGAAGGGGTATTCCAAATTCCTTTCGCTGCAGACTCCTCTTTAGGGAGAACCAATTCGGTGAATCCTGTCGTACAGCTCCACGGAACGGGTTGCGGGATCGCCAGCGTGGCTGCGATCGTCGGCCTTTCCTACAAGGAAGCGCTGGCAGCTGCAGAATCTCTTGGCATTTTTCCCCATGACAGGGCGTTGTGGACGGGAACATCGCACGTTCGGGCACTTCTGGACCGTTTTGGCGCGAAGACTCCTTTGAGGGAGACACCTTTTTCCTCCTGGGAGGGGCTTCCCGACCTCGCTCTGCTGGCGATCAAATGGCATCTCGAAAAGGGGATCCCTTCCTGGCACTGGGTCGTCTTCGCCCGCGAGGCCGGGAGAGCCATCGTGCTCGATCCGAAGAAGGGCCTTCGCAGCAATGTCCGGACAGACTTCTGGCGAATGAGGCCCAAATGGTATATCCCGGTGATTCTCGATTAAATCCCCGGGAGAAATCCTCCCTCTGACCGGACTCCCTCCCTGGATGAAAAGGGGAATCTTCACCGGAGGGAGCGTTGATGGATCTTCCCCGTTCCATGGCATTGTCCGAGGACGAAACGGAGGATTTGAAAAAGCTGGAGGAAAGCCTGTGGCTTCCGGAAACCCGCTTTTCCCAGGATGAGGATGGAGGAGATTTTGGCAGAAGGATTCTCGGGTTCGGACGCTCCGGGCGCATCTACGACAAGCATGTCGCGATCCGGACACCTCCTCCGATCGCCCTTGTGACCCGCCAGAGCAGTCTCCGCGGTCCGGACGGAACCTTTCGTCATGCGCTCCGCAGTTCCGTGTGGACCCGAAGCGACCGGAAATGGAGGCTGATCTTTCATCAGGGAACCCCGATCCAAAGGCCCTGAAAGCTGTCGGAGTTCACTGGAATGTCTTTCATCTCTGGGCTGGACAAGGGAAAGCTTGAGGAGAACCGATGCTCTTGCTTCGCGATTTGTCTGACAACGACAGTGGGAGCATCGGTGGTTGGCCTCCCTACCCCCTCGGATTCGAAGGGCTGGACTACGCGCTGAGAGGCCAGGGCTGGTTTACGGAATTTAGAAACAAGCCAGACACTTGGTGTTTCGCCGCGGAACAGGCGGACGAACTGGTCGCATTCACGATCCTGTCCGGTACGGACAGGGACGAAGCGGAATTCCGCATCGCCCTGAGGGCCGACAGGATCGGACAGGGGTTGGGGTTTCCCGTCAGCGACCTGACGCTGAAGAAGGGGTTCTGCGAGATCGGGTTTTAGCGGATCCATCTGATCGTCCGGAAGAACAACCCGACGGCCCTCCGCCTGTACAAAAAGATCGGCTTCGTCGAACGAGGAGAATGTGTCAAAAATACGAACGGAATGCGGGTGGAGTATCTGACGATGGATTTGTCGAAGGAGGGCTATGCCATGAAAGGGTCAGGGTCATGAAGCGGGGATTGCTGGTGATTGACGTCCAGAACGAATATTTCATCGGTCGTGATCCAGCATTCGGCGATGTCGGAGTCCTCCCCGGTCTTCCGGAAGGGAAGCCATGAATGGCGGCTTCATTCCGACATCGGGATTCGCCAGCGGGACGTTCTGATCGAAAAGAAGTGGCCGGACAGCTTCATGGGGACGGAGCTGGAGGAATGGCTCGAAGGGGCGGGAATCGACACTCTGGCCATCTGCGGGTACATGACGCAGATGTGTTGCGACACCACCCCGCGCCGTGCTTTCCACCTGGGATACGCGGTGGAGTTTCTCTCAGACGCGACGGGAACCCTGGAGTTCAGCAACGAGGCCGGGACCGTGGCGGACGAGGAGCTTCACCGGGCTATCCTGACGACCCAGGGCAGCCGGTTCAGCCATGTGATGGAGACAGGGGAATGGATCGAGCGGGTGAGCCGCGGAGAGTAGGGAATCCGGTCGGATCTCCCCGGACCTGACGGCCCCGCCATGTCCGTCGAAGGGAGGGAATATGCTGGGAAGGTTGTTGAGGTCCCTGCGTGCAGGTGACCGGAAGCTCGCGATGTATCGGGATGAGTTTTCGACCGTTCCGGAAACGATTCTGGTGACGAGCAAAAGTTTTTCGCATCAGGATCGGATACCCGATCGCTTTACACAAGCCGGAAACGATCTCTCGCCGGATCTCGCATGGAAAGGTCTGCCGCCCGGGACCCGGGGAGTCGTCGTGATCGTCGAGGATCCGGACGCTCCTCTGCCGAAACCGTTCGTCCATGCGATCGTCTACAACTTGCTTCCTCCGACGGGTGAAATCCCTGAAGGCGCGATTCCGAACGCCGCAGGCATTCGAGAGAAGAGTCTCGAGACCCCTCTCCATGTGGGCAATAACACATTTGGAAGGAATGTGTATCTGGGACCGGCACCAGTCCCCGGAAGCGGTCCGCATCATTACTATTTTCAGGTGTTTGCTCTTGATTCCGAACTGACTTTTCAGCAGCCCCCGGATCGAAGGGAGGTTATTCGCAAGATGGGCGGTCATGTTCTGGCAAAGGGATTCTTGATGGGAACCTGCGAACGATAGCCGGAACGGAGATGCAGTCATTGGGAAAGGGGGCCGGACCGGAAGAGCGAAACGGACGGACATCCTCTCTCCGGCGTGACTGCCAAACTATGCCGCATATATTCGGCGGAGAACACGGGGAAGCCGATTCCCGTCCGAATCCTCCCTGAAGGATTGCGGACAGTTGAGCTTTGGACCACGGGAGAGTTCAAGGCGCCAGCCGTTCCCGGAAAGAAGCCAGGAGAGGAGATGCACAACGAAATTTCGATCGCGCTGATCCCGGACGAGAACATTTTTTCCGTCATCCCCTTGTTGCGGGTTCTGAACCCCGCGATTCCGGAAGGGGTCCTCGAGAGCCGTCTGACGGAAATGGTGTCCCAGGGATATCGATGCGCCGGGGCGTATTCCGATGACGGGCTCATCGGCATCTGCGGAATGTGGATTCTCACAAAGTATTATGTGGGACGGCATCTTGAGCCGGACAACATGGTCATCCTGGAGGCATACCGCTCGAGGGGACTCGGGCACCGGCTCATGGCCTGGGTGCAGGACTATGCCCTGTCGCAAGGCTGCGTCGCGAGTGAACTCAATTGCTATCTATCGAACGGGAGGGGCCAGGCTTTCTGGGAAAAGGAAGGCTACAGGAAAATCGCCGTCCACTATCAGAAGCTCCTCGACCCCTGACCCGAAAAACGGGCCTTGTGTTTCTCCTCCTTTCGGATCCGAAAGACGAAAACAAGGCCTGCAACCTTCACAAAACAGGGAAGGAGAGGTCTTGATCAACGTCAGCATTCTGTACCCCATCAAGGAGGGAGGATATTTCGACCTGGAGTATTACCTGAAGACCCACATGCCCCTGTCCATCGAAAAGCTCCGTCCGGCCCTGCGGGGCGTTTCGATCGAACACGGTTTCGGCACTGCGGGATCCGATGCCCCTCCGGCCTTCACCGTCATATGCCAGCTCAGCTTCGATTCCGTCGAGGCCTTTTTTGAGGTCTTTTCTCCCCATGTCGAATGGCTTCAGGGAGACATCAAAAACTACACCGACCTCCATCCAGTCATTCAGTTCAGCGAGGTCAAGCTGCTGGAACACCCCTCGATGCCATAAGTTGTCACGCATTGAAAATGTCAGAGTCTGTTCCGACACGGACGAGGAGAGGTCCCTTGAATGCGATCCGAAAAAACAAAAGATTGGGAGAACTGCTCTCGGACCTTCATCGCGAAAGCGATGAAGAGGTCCTGGGGAAGGCGAGGTCTCTTTTCCGGGGGGATGACGAGTCGTTCTCCAAAATCGTCAAGGAGTATGGACTCCTCGCTCCCGAAGAGAAAGGAAAGTTCCTGAGAACCCATGGAATCTCCATTCAGGATCCCTCTTTTTCCCTTTGCGTCTCGCCCGCTATGGGAGAGTTCCTTTTCAATCTCGTTCTTTCCTCGAAATCCGAAAGGATTCTTGAGCTGGGGAGTTCCAACGGCGTTTCCACGCTCTACTTTGCCGAGGCTCTCCGTCTTTCGGGCCGGGGAAAGGTCATCGCCACTGAATCCGAAGAGAAAAAATGCCGGAGGATTCTGCAAAACGCGTCCATGGCAGGTCTTTCGGACTTCGTCGGACTGAGAAAGGGAAACGTCTTCGAAACGGTCGACGGGCTTTCCGGTCCGTTCGATCTCGTTTTCATCGATATCTGGGCCGATGGATATCTCGGAATTTTCAAGAAAGTCGAGCCTCTCCTGAAGTCCGGATCGATCATCGTGGCCGACAATATGTTTACGGCCTTCGAAGAGGTCTGTCCCTTCAAGGAGTACCTGGACGAAAGGAGCGACATCGTCAACACGACTCTCAATCTTGAATCCGGGGTCGAGTTCGGGGTCGTTCTCGGTCCGGAGGAAACACTGTGAAACCCGCGATCGGGGCGGCTGGGTCGGCCATGCTTGTTTTCTCTGTCTCCTTTTTTCTTTTCCTTGCGAGGCTCCCTTCGTATGCGGAGAGCCCCGAACCTTCGGTTCTTTCGGCACTTTCGACAACAAGGGGCGTTCTTTCGGCCACCCCGTATTCCTTCGAAAAGAGAAGCCATGTCGACATCTTTCGTCTTGAATTCAGCAGTTCAGGCTTGGCCGAAACGGCTTATTTCGCGAAGCCTTCCGGAACGAAGGGACGGTGGCCGGTCGTGATCTTTCTCCCCGGAGGCGGGGGAATCAATGGAAGGGTTCTCGCGTATGTTTCAAAACTTGCATCGAAAGGTCCCTTTAACATTCTCGCGCTCCAGTACCGCGGTCGAGACGGAGGCGAAGGAAAGGATGAATATGGGGGACGGGATGTGAATGACGTCCTGAATCTGATCTCGGTTGCAAGGAGGTTGTCCTTCGTCAGCAATCAGATCGGCCTTCTTGGCTTTTCCCTTGGAGGCATGAAGGCTTACGTGGCCTTGAAGAAAGGGGCCAAAGTGCAAGCCGCCGCTGTCGTCAGCGCTCCCACCGACATGGCAGAAACATACGACTCTCTGTCCGGACTCAGGGGATTCTTCATCAAGCGACACCTTCGCACGGCTATCGGAGGAAGCCCGAGGGAGGTGCCTGAACGCTACAAAGACCGTTCGGCTCGTTTCTGGCCCGAAAAGATTCATGTTCCCATCCTCGTCCTGCAGGGGGATCGCGATCCCCTGGTCCCCCCGGCCCAGGTTCGGCAGTTCGGGAAAATGCTTCTGGATTCATGCAATCGTTGTCGAATGGTTGTCTTCAAGAATGGGGACCATATGCTTCATCGTTTCCCTGATGACCGCGATCGGAAAATTTTGGAGTGGTTCCGTCGTAACGCCATGCGCTAGCTGGGGGCGAGAAACAGCTCCCAGGCGATGGCGACTGCCCTCTCCCTCGGGTTGATCGACTGAGTGGGACATCTGAATGATGGCCTCGGTCCGACCTGTCAATTTTGACAGGTTGTTATTGAAGCCGTCACCTTTTTAGAATTACTCGGATTGCCAAAGTAGAGGAAATCCCGAAATGGAAGACACAGATGGAACAGAAGATGATGCGTGCCGCGTTGATTTGTGAAATTGGAGGGGATGCCGAGGTGGGATACGTGCCAGAACCGGCACGTGGGCCGGGAAAAGCTTTGGTCAAGGTCCAGGCTGGCTCGATCAACCCGCTTGATCTATTGATCGCCTCAGGGAAGTTTTATTTAGGGCATCCGCCGCTTCCGTACGTTCCGGGGGTTGAGGGAGTCGGCGTTGTGATCGAGGGAGACAATATTGCTCCAGGTACCCGAGTCCGATTCGAATGTGGAGTATTGTCCCCCTACGGTAGTTTGGCCCCGCTTTCCGTTGTTGAAGAGAATGCGGTGATGTTTGTGTCCGATGACGCTCCCGATGACTTGGTCGCATGTCTTGGTATATCGGGATTGGCAGCTTGGCTCTCTTTGGTGTGGCGGGCCAAACTCGCAAAAGGCGAACGCGTTCTCGTACTCGGTGCAACGGGAGCGGTCGGACAGATCGCAATCCAAGTTGCGAAGATTCTTGGTGCCAGTCGAGTCGTCGGCGCAAGCCGCAATCGCAATGCCTTGAACGAGGTGCTGGCTCTTGGGGCAGATGCTATTGTGGAACTCGATGAGCGGGGCGCTCCCGAACTCGCGGCAGCCTTTACCGAAGCGGCCGGTGGTCTCATCGATGTCGTGATCGATACCCTCTGGGGTCCACCGGCCCTTGGAGCGATGATGGCCGCGGGGCTTGGTGCTCGCGTGGTGAATATTGGCCAGAGTGCCGGAGATTCGGTGTCGATTCCCTCGGCAATTCTGCGCGGAAAAATGATATCGCTTCTCGGCCACAACAACCTTTTTGTCCCAAAAGAGGAAAGACAAAAGGCGTTTGGACAGTTGCTCGAACATGCAATGCGGGGAGACCTTGAGGTGAAACACGAAGTAATCCCCTTGGAGCGAGTTTCCGATGCTTGGCGGTTGCAACGGGAATCTCCCCACCACAAGCTGGTGATATCTCCCTTTTAAAAGAGGTGAAAGGGAATGGCTTTTGCTCTGGACGAGGTCGTTCCCTGGGGGCGGTCCTTTGAAGAATACCGGAGGATGTTCGCCCTTTCGGAGGACGATCTTGGCCTTCGGATCCTGGGATGTGCCGATGGTCCGGCAAGCTTCAACGCCGGACTGACAAAACAGGGTGGAGCGGTCGTTTCGGTCGATCCCCTCTATCGATTCTCCAGGGAAGAGATCCGGAGCCGCGTCGACCAGGTCTTCGAGACCGTTCT
>DAIBSV010000210.1 GCA_027415455.1 Nitrospirota bacterium
GATCGCGGTATGAAAAAGACGAGACAAGATTCCGAGTTCGTGACTGACAGTCTTTGGTGACACCGATTTTAGCCGCTCATCCCGGTATTTGGCCAGATCGGATCCCTGTATCGAAGAAATAAATCGTGCGGCTAAAGGAGTTCTTTTCCAGATTCTGATCAAGGAGGCATATTGAACTGCCCCTTTTTGACAACTCGTGACTTCCCGTTCATATCGATCTAAGGCTTCATCCAGGGTAGTTTTTTCGGCCTCGGCTCGGGAGACGAAAACTCCCCGGGCCATTTCCGATTCGACTACGGCCGCCCATGCTTCGGCCTCCGCTCTGGAATTGAAGGTCTTCCGCTGGACCGGATAACCTTTGCGTCTTATCTGAGCTCTCCATTGCAGATCGCCCCGCTTGTCGAACGTCGCCATATGGAACACCTCCCGAAAATACTTGCTATTTTCCGGAAATCAGTGTTCCAAAATTGTTCCAAAAAGTCAATTTTTGAGGAATATTTTCAAGGATTAACAGAAGAAAATGGCTTGGGTATTGGTGGAGGGTACGAGAGTCGAACTCGTGGCCTTCAGGGTGCGATCCTGACGCTCTCCCAACTGAGCTAACCCCCCTCAAGGATGTCGGTAGAGACTATCATAACAGGGGTCCGACATCAATCCGGCCGCCAAACAACGCGTCTTCCGGAAATCTTCAGCAGACCTCTCGACAGCCCATCCAGGGCTTCTATGTAAGTCTCGTGCTCGAGTGGCAGGAGACGCTCGACGAGACTCTCTTCGGTGTCCTCGGGCGAGACGGAAAGACATTTCTGGAGAATGACCGGACCATGGTCCATCTGAAGATCCACGAAGTGGACGGTGACCCCGGTCACCCGCACCCCGTAATCGATGGCCTGTTTCTGGGCGTGAAGCCCGGGAAATGCCGGAAGGAGAGAGGGATGGATGTTGACGATCCTGTCGGGATAGGCCTCGATCAGGGATGGTCCGACAAGGCGCATGTACCCGGCTAGAGCAATGGCTTCCACCTTCTTTTCCCGAAGATGGGAAAGGATCCTCCTTTCATACTCGTCCTTCGAGGAAAACTCCTTCGGCAGGATCTGGAGTGCAGGGATTCCCGCCTCCCGGGCCTTTTCAAGAACCGGGGCATTTTCCCTGTCGCAGACGAGAAGGACCGGATCGATCCTTGACAGCCTTCCCGAACGGACGGCGGACAGAATCGCCATGGCGTTCGACCCGCGTCCCGAAGCAAAGATGGCAAGACGAAGGAGACTACTCTCCGGCATAGAGAACCTCCCTCTTCCCCTCCACCACCTCCCCCAGCCGCCAGAATTTTTCCCCGCGGGTGGAGAGAAGTGATGAGAGTTCCTGGGAGGCTTCCGGAGAGACGATGACAACCAACCCGATCCCCATATTGAAGACCCGCAGCATTTCCGGAAGGTCAATCTTTCCCGCCTGGCGGATATGAGAAAACAAAGGAGGAATGGGCCATTGCCCGAGTCCGATCCGGACCGAAACATTGTCCGGAAGAACTCTGGGAATGTTCTCCGTCAGCCCTCCCCCGGTCACATGGACGAAGGCCCCGACCGGTAACGCCTTCCGGATGGCCGCCATGAGACGAACATAGATCCGGGTCGGGGTGGTAAGGAGTTCCCCCCAGGTCGTCTTCCGGTCGAAGGAGGGCGAGTCCCCCGGAGAGATCCGTTGCCCTTCCAGAAGAACCTTCCGCGCCAGAGAGAATCCGTTGGAATGAAGCCCCGAAGAGGCGATGCCAACGACCTGATCTCCTGGACGGACTGTGGATCCGTCGATGATCTTCTTTCGGTCAGCGATTCCGACACAGAACCCGGCCAGATCAAAGTCCCCCGGGGTATAAAGACCCGGCATTTCGGCCGTTTCTCCCCCCAGCAGGGCCATTTCCGATTCCAGACATCCCTGAACCACCCCTTCCATCACAGGGAGGGATTCGTCGATGTCGAGGCGTCCGGTGGCAAAGTAATCGAGAAAGAAAAGGGGATCGGCGCCCATGACGGCGATGTCGTTCGCGCACATGGCCACGAGGTCGATCCCCAGCCCCGAAAAGCGCCGGGCCCACCGGGCCACCAGAAGCTTTGTCCCGACCCCGTCCGTCCCGGAGACCAGGACCGGATCCTCGTACCGTCCAAAATCCGGCCGAAAAACCCCCCCGAACCCTCCGATTCCGGAAACCACCCCACTGCGATTTGTCCGACCCGCCAGGGGCTTGATCGCCTCCACCCAGCGATTGCCCCGGTCAATAGAGACGCCGGATCGCGCATAGGCCCCATCTTCCTTGTCTTCCACCAAGATCCTCTTCCTACAAAAATAAATATTTATAGATAAACATTGAAAATGGCGCCAAATTTTGGGAATATATCCCCCATTCGGCATAATCGCTAATCATAGCCCAACCGACCCCTTATCAACAACACGTCCCGAATGGCGAAAAAAGGACTTTCCGAATGCCTTCCTGCCTGCGACTCTCCAGGAAATTTCTTCATTCGCTCAGTCTCATCCTGGCCTTTTTTACTCTTGCCTCTTGTGGAAACGGAAACTTGCTTGGCAACGGCTCCGGGAATCCCGGAACGCCCCTGGGAGCCCTTGAGATCGCCAATGCCGATATCGCGAGCGGGAACTATTCCGGAGCCATCGCCGTTCTTGCGCCCTATTGCCCGAACAACAGCTGCGTCAACGCCGACATCGCCAACGCTGACGCCAACGCCTATATCGCCCTTGGAAACGGGACGTCCGGATCGGGAGGCGCCACCATTACCCAGATCCTCTCTAACGTCCTGAACCTGGTCAACACAAATGCCAGTGCCACCCAAATTCTCCAGGGGATCAATCAGGCGGTTCCCTGTCTCTCGAACAACTCCTGCGGGCCGCTCTATCTCAACAATTTGGCCACGGCCCTCCAGACCCTGGCCAACGCCTCCTGCTCCGGATCGACCACAAATGCCGCCAATTGTCCGGATTCCTCTTCCATC
>DAIBSV010000211.1 GCA_027415455.1 Nitrospirota bacterium
AGAAGGAATCGCTGGCCTCGAGCAGAAAGCCCAAATGGTCGAGAACGCAGATCGGGTCGGTCAAGGCCTGGAGAAGAACATCTCCGTGAAGGCGCAGAAAAGCGGCGCGTTCTGCGGATCGCTCCCGACTGCGATTGGCTTTCCCTGAGGCCATTGTTTCTCCGCTCCGTTGAAGAGCCTTGATTGACGGTCCCTTGAGAGATGGAATTGCCCGGTAGCAAAGATGCAGTCTACAGGAAATATTTCCATGAGGGAATATACACCCAGTGATGACAATCACAAAATCAGGGACCCTTTCGTGTCGGGTCCCAGGATTAATCTTAGATAATCTTTTAGAGACAAAGTCTTGGGATGTTGCGAGAGGGGGATGGCCCTTTTCTTGACGTCCGGTGATCCTGGGATATATTGAAAAGGTTTATGGCTTTTTTAAGCCAATCGTCTCCTCAGGGGTTGATTGATGTTCAAGGGAGGTCCCATGAAAAAGGAAGTCCCAACAAAATATCAGGAGGTCAACCGACTCCTGCAGGAGATTCGGAATCTCCTTCCCGAAATTGAGTTCCGGTATTCCCCCAAAACGGACCTCCTGGAGTCTGTCCACTTCTCCTTTCCGGAGGATCGTTCTCTCGACCTCAACTTCTTCGATTCCCTGCCACGTTCCTACCCGACGCCGAATCTCCTGAGACGCTCCCACTCTTCCGCCCGTCTTCCCTTCATAAACGAAGGTCCAGACCCCCCCTCCATCAATGACTTTCACGGAGAGATTCCCTATCCGAGACCCAGGGGATCTTCGGGGATTTCTTCCAGAAAGTCTTGAGGCAGGCCATTCATTTTTCCTGAGTTTCTCTGGTCCCAGCGGGTATGCTCCTTGCTTCTCCGGTTAGATCTCCCTAAAATAGGCCATTGGAAACGCACGTTTTTGTTTCTCCGGCAATGACCCTTGCTGAGACCGCTTCCTGCGGCACGTCAGGGATGATCGGCCGGCATCCGCCGGGCCTTGAAGGAAAGAGAGGTTTTCGTGGCATACTCCGAGGATCCGCCCCCCCTTCGCGATCAGTATCGTGGCCAAATTCGGCTCCTTCTTCTGGCTCCAGCCTTTCTCTTCGCCTCCTGTTCCAGTCTGTCCACGCCTCCGGGAGGACTGGGGGTTCCACACCTCGAAAGTCGCTCGTCGGAAAAACGCCCCATCTGGATCGACTCTCCGGGTCTCTGGCAGGAAAAACATCCGGATCGCGTCTACTTTGTCGGTTCGACCTCCAAGGAGCCCGACCAGGAATCGGGACGGACGGATGCCTATGAGAATGCGATGCGCTCCATTGCCGAGCGTATCGGAGAGAGAGCCCGCGCCCTCTATCGGGAGAGGAGTCTCCGGAGGATGGGGACGGGGAGTGGGGGAATGGACATGAGCGTTCAGCGACGCGTCTCCTCTCTCGTCATGACCCAGGCCCAGGCCAGAATCTCGGGGGCCAGAGTCGACGATTACTTCTGGCGTAAATATTGGGAAAAGGACCAGGCGGAGGAACCTCCTTACTCCTTTTACAAATACCATGTTCTCGTGTCTATCCGGAAAGACCTGTATGAGCGTCTTCTGAGGCAATCCCTCGAGGGAGCGCGTGACAGCGCGCAAGACCCCAGGATGAAAGCTCTTTTCGACAAAATCCTGAAACAGGAAGCCGCGACCCCCGCCGACTGATTCGCCTGGTGGCCCGGTTGCCCCCTTCAAGGAGTGACGTTTGGTCCGATGGATGTCCCGTGCGACTCTGATCCTGTTCCTTATGTCGAATATGTCCCTTCCGGCTCAGGCTGGGGAAAAGTGGTACGAGACGGGACATGCGAGCGATGTTCCACAAAGCCGGTATCTCTCCGCGCTCGGGTACGGATCGACGCTTGCCCGTGCCAGAAAAGACGCCGCACGGAATCTCGCCGACCAGATCGACTCCGATATCCGTTCAAAATATGAACAACGGACGTCGCGCCAGAATATGACGGTCTCCCGGTCGACGCGGGATCTCCTGACGGTTCGAACCCATGCCAAGCTTTACGGATTGAAAAACATCCGGGGAAAATTTCTGTCCTCCCAGGGATCCTATGTCGCCCTGGTCGCGGTGAAGAAGTCCGACCTTGTTCGCTACCTTCGGGGACGGATCGATTCGGAACGGAAAAAGATCGCCTCTCTCCGTTCAGACCTGGACAACACCTCAAACGCCATGAGACAGATCCACGACCTTTCGGCCATCGTCCATGCGAAGGAGCGCGCCGCCTTTTTTGATCGCGAGGTGGCGTCTGTCTCGGGGGGAAGGCCGTCCGGGCGCTTCGGGACCCAGCATGACATCGACCGGATCGAAACGCTGCTCTCCCGCGACATGACGGTCACCGTGGTCGTGAAAAACGATTGCGGGAGGGTCGATCCCTTTGCCCGGCATGTGCGGGAAGCGATCGAACAGAGCGTGACCCGGATGGGGCTTCTTGTTGTCCCTTCGGGAGGACGGATCAGAGTGTCAGGCCATGTTTCGGCGAATCCGCTGCCCCCTGGATTTTCCCGCAGATACCGATATTACGTTCTTCGGTACGCCCTTTCCCTCACCTCTCCAGACGGGACCGTCTGGGGGTCGGTGGTCGATCAGCGCAAGGTCGCCGGTCTCGATCCCGCCCAGGCCGAGCTGATGGCCTCCCGAATCGTTTCGGACAAGGGGGTCGGTCCCCTTCTGGCGGGTCTCAAGAGCCGCCTCTTCCTCGACAAAAGTGATTCACGATTTGTCTCCTTTCCCAGACAGACCGTGAAGAAGGCGAAGGAGATGAAGGCGACGAACCCATTGGGCGGCTCCTGCCAGGATTTTGGAGGCTAGTGTCGCGGGTATTTTCAAAAGGGCCATGGGTCAGAGGTCCCGGAGCCCCAACCGGGGCCTGAGAATGACAAGAATGATCCGTATCTCATTCGGGAGGCCGGACACGAAAAGGACCCGTCCGGTCCCGACAGGAATCCTCCCGGTGTGCGGGAG
>DAIBSV010000212.1 GCA_027415455.1 Nitrospirota bacterium
GATGGAGGGGTGCTGGCTGTAAAAAAGAAGGAGGAGGGCATAGGGGGTCAGCTCCGGATCCTTTCCGATGAGCTCCGGCAAAAGCTGCTCTTCATTCTTTTTCTGGATCAGGAGAACTTCTTTGCGATTCTGGTAATACCAGGTCACAGTTCCTCCCATGAGAAGAAGCAGGAGGAAGCCGGCCAGGAGAGGGAGGAGGAGACCACGCGCCTCCGTTCCCCCTCGCCCATTGTGAAGGCGGAGTGAATTGAGAAGACTTGTGCGGGCGTCATCGATTCGCCGGCAGAGGGCCTCCCTCTCCTCTTCGGGAAGGGAAAGACAGACCTCTTTGGCCTGGTCCCGCTTGCGATCGAGGATCCGCTCGTTCTGGGCCACCGAAAGGTCGTCAAATCCCCCCACGGGAAATCGGAGGAGTCTTTCCGGTGAGTCGAAGTCGGACACGACCAGACCCAACAGCTTGGCCACCTTTGCCGCATCGGCCGCTGTCACGGCCCCGGCCGGCATCTGGGCCAGGATCCCCGGTATTCTCGAAAGACAGGTCACAACATAGCTGTGATCCCGGTTTGGCGGCTCATGAACGGAGAGCGTTCCGCTCTCGGAGAGCCGGGTCAAATCGGCGTCGTCCGGAAAGACGATGAGCCCTGTCAGATAGAAGGGAACCTTCCTGTCCCGCAGGAAGGAGGCCAGAGGCCCGATGCGGTTCTTGATCTGGGTGATCGGGTTGGCATGGCTCGACCCGGAGACCAGAATGGGCTCCTTGCCAACCTGCCAGGAGGCGTTCAAGGTCCCGCTCACAGCCCCTGAGACATTTTTGCACTCCACCACAAAAAAACCGCGGTCCGTGGCCAGAAACCCGTCGATCTCCTTCTGCCCGACCGGAGTATAGATATTCCTCTCGTAAAAATAGACCACCACTCCCGCCGCAACGAAAGGATCCACCCATTCGGCATGATCCTGACCCAGCGTGCCGGCGGACAATCCCGTCAGACAGAACTGCCGGACCTCCTCCTCGAACCTTTCGGAGGCCGGGAGCGACTTGAGTGATGCCACACACACTCCGCTTGATTAAAGATTATAAATTGAACGAAAGCATTGAAATTTCGGGGAATGCCGTCTCTCCCCAAAAGAACCCATTTTTACAAGATTATCACATCGGAAGAGACTTCGGTAATTTTTTCACCGAACCGAGGGAATCCATGCCCATGGCATTGTGCCAATAGCCGACCACCGTCGGAGGGACGAGAATGTTCGAAATTCCCTGGGAAAGAGGAATGGCTACCACGGCCTTTCTCAGAAGGATTCTCTGGGCCTCGTCATAGAGTTGCCCCTTCAGAGGATCCTCGACCTCCTGGGCCCTGTCGATGAGGCGGTCGAAGGCGGGATCGGACCATCCTGTCCGGTTGTTCCCGGATCCGCTCCTCATGAGCGAAAGAAAGGTCATGGCATCGGGATAATCGGCGATCCAGCCGGACTGGTAGATGGCCGGGGTGTGAGCGTCTAGCCCCGCCAGAAAGGCCTTCCACTCCATGGAACGAAGCTCGATCGTCACCCCCAGGACATCCTTGAAGGTCTGCTGCATGAAGGTCGCCAGAATGCGGCTTTGCGTTCCCTCAGGGAAGACAAGGGTGACGTGGGGGAATCCCCGTCCGCCGGGAAAGCCCCCGAGGGCCATCTCCTCTCGGGCCCGCGCGACATCGAACCCATAGGCCGCCCCAGGGTCATACCCGGAAAGTCCACGGGGAATGAAGGAAGAGAGGGAGGGGAGCGCCGACAGGAAAATTCTCTCGAGCCTTGTCCGGTCGACCGACATGGCGAAGGCTTTTCGGACATGAATGTTGTCAAAAGGATGTCTTCGGAGATTCATGCTGTAATAAATGGTCGAGAGCTGGGGAATTCGATGAAGCTCGGGACTCTTGATGAATTTTTTGATGTAAAACGAGGGAATGCCCTCAATATCGAGCCGGTTCTGTTCGAACAGGGTGAGCTGGGTCACCGGTTCGGGAATGACAAGAAAGGTCAGTGTCGACACAAGGTGGGAGGACGCGGGAAGAGGACGGGTCCGGCGCAACAGGAGATAGGCATCGTGATGCCAGGCGGAGAGGCTGAAGAGACCGTTCCCGACAAAATAGCGGGGATCGGTCCAGTGGTCGGGATGCGCGCGGATCAGGTCGAGACGTACCGGGTCGGTGATGGCATTTGTTAGTAGGGAGGGAAAGTTTCGCATGGGATGGGAGAGATCGACGGCAAGCTTGTGGGGAGAGAGAACATGAACGCCCACGGTGGAGTCCGGACACCGGCCTTCGTCAAAGCACTGGGCATTTTCGATATCGAAGAGATAATAGGCATAAGGGGAGGCGGTGCTGGGCTTCAGGAGTCGCAGGAAAGAGTCCCGGTAATCGTCAGCCGTAACGGGTTTTCCGTCGCTCCAGCGGGCCGATGAGCGGATATGGAAGATGAAATGACGGCCCGTCGGATCGACCGACCAGCTGTCGGCATCGGCTCCGACCACGTTCTGCCGCTTGTCAAAACGCGTGAGACCCTGCATGAGATTGGTGATGATTTCGAAGGAATTTCCATCGGTGGCCTTGTTCCAGTCCAGCGTGGCCGGATCATCGGGAATCGCGAGGACGAGACCGGTGGGATCCTGTGTCGAGATCGAATGAAAATGAGGGCTACAAGAGGTCAGGAAAAGAAATGTTGTGATCAGGAAGAGAGGGAATCGCGTCACGCGGGCCCCTTCAGGCAGAAGATCCAAGGTCCTAAAAAAAACCCCCCTACCGAGGCGGAGCCTGGAGGGGGAAGAAAACGGGAAGAGAGAAGAAAGGAGTCCGGCAGCGACCGACTTTCCCACACCCTCGCGGGTGCAGTATCATGGGCCCTGGAGGGCTTAACGGCCGTGTTCGGGATGGGAACGGGTGGAACCCCTCCGGTATGGCCACCGGACAGAGAAAAGTGCGTTTGAACAAGG
>DAIBSV010000213.1 GCA_027415455.1 Nitrospirota bacterium
GATCCGAAGGGAAGCGTGCTCGCGACGCGAACGGCCTCCCGGTCTGCCTTCGACCGGATGAAGCGCACTGTCCGAGGGGTCCGATGCGTCCAAAGTACATGCCCCCGCGTGCGGGAGAGACGATTCGGACATCGATGGGGGGGGCCTCTCTTTAACGTTGTTGGACCGATAATACGGCTCGAGGTCCGCGAACTCCGGGGTGAGGGGGGACCCCTTTCCGAAAATTGCACCACCTCTCACTTCCTATCGCGCCCATCTCGCGATGGCGGGGTCCCATCGCTGGTTTCCGCGATGTCTAGGTGAGGGCAGAGGGCCCCGCGCCCTTCCCGGACGTACGCATTCTCGTGTTTATCCATCCGGCGGCGACCCTCCGGACGATCGTGAAGCCGGGGGAGCGCCCGTTCCCGGACCGCTCGCCGCTCAGCTCGACGGCCGGAGCATCGGCTTTGCCATGCCGGGCCGACCATCCACCTCGCGAAGGCCCCGAGCGGCCCCGCGTCGGTCGGCCACGCTCCGCTCCTGGTCGAGCTTCCATACCCCGAGGAGCGTGTGCGGGCGCAGCCGGGTCCCGACGATCTGTCGTAGCCGCCGGGCAATGTACTCCTCCGGGGCGTAGATGGCCTGGACGTTACGGGGGCCCTTCTCGGTCCGGCGCTTCTCCACGAGGTAGAGGTAGCGATTCCCGTCCACCACCTTGAACTCGAAGTGCCAAGACATCTAACCGCTACAGCACGTCGTCGTATATGGCCGGAACGGGTCGAAACGAAGGGAGTGTTCTGTCGATAACCGGGCGAAAGGCATCGCCCGGTCAGGCGGTAGGCAATGAAACGGTCCACGTCTATGTGCTACGCATTTCTCGAGGTGAAATCAGTCCGACTGTCCAAGTTCCGCTCAAGAGCCCGAGCCCGTCGGCGTCGTTCCCGCGGAGTGTCGCGGAAAGGTCCTCCGATACCGATCTGTTGGATGTGTAACTGCAGTCGGGAAAGGCTGGGACCTTTCGTCGGCGGCGGGACAGAGCGACCCATGACCTCTCGAACGAGAGGAAGCCGGACTTAAGGCCCCACGTCAAGTAGAATCCCGCTGCCAGGTCACCGCCCGCGTCAGCGAGATTCCGCCAAAGTAGTGCCAATCATGACCCCCCTAACCCGAGATGGCGAGCCGGGACGTATCGAACCCCTCTGCGGAGCACTCCCTGCGGCATTGCGGAACCGCGATGTGCCGAGCCCATCGGGCCGGCCATCATCCTAAGACGGACCGGTGGCCGTCTCACCGGGGGGTCGATGGGCCGGCCGGGCTCCCCGGAACTCGGCCATCACCGACCACCGGGGCCAGCGCCTCTCGAGAACATAGTCAAGGCTCCACCGGCTAGTTCCGTAGGTCGCGTTGATCACGATCAGCATGAGAAAGACCATCGCGTAGATGATTCCCGTACCGATGTCCGTAGAGCCTACACCGTACGGCCCGCCGAACCCCTCAGGGACGGCCCAGATGAACAGCGAGAGGATGGCCCCGCCAATGTATGCAATCTTTCGTGCGAAACCGAAGACGAGGGCGAACCCGACCGCGAGTTCCAGAGCCCCGGTGGAGTACACCCAGAAAGCGGCATTGGCCGACGCTTGGGTAGACCAGAAGCTGAACCAAGGGGCGAGCCATGCGGGTTGGCCACTGGCTGCGGCGGAGACCATCCCCGGGAACGCACCGACGAGACCTGGGGCGAACTTCAGGGAACCGTCAATGAGCCAGAAGGCCCCGAAGACCACCCGAAAGACCACCTTGAGGGCGTTGGCGTTCCTTCCCCACCAGTTCATCTCCGGCACGGGGCTCGTCCCAGACGAATTGGACACCATGCTGATTCAACGAACTATGAACTTATCTTAGTTGTTCCGTCGGTTATGATTGACGACCCCCGGCGTGAGGGGGTACAGCACCCAGCCTCCTCAGAGGGACCGAATTGTTTCGTCTGTGGCTTGGCGCGGACGGGCGAACCCTCCGGGGCACAATCTAATCGTTGATAAGGAGTCTAACCGGCTTTGGATTCAAGCGGCGGCTAACGAGTGGACCAGAGAGCGCGACCGGAGGGGGACCTCTCGGATGGCGAGGATTCCCGCGTACGAACTGAGCGCCCAAGAAGAACGACGCCGATGGCACCTTCCGTGACAGCCGCCACTCAGATCCTGATCTTTCTCCACGTCGGGGCCGCCATAGCCTGGGTCGGAGCGGCACTCTTCACTGCGGCGGTGCTGTTCCCGACCATGTGGAGGATGGACCCGGAGGAACGGGCCCGCTTCTACGGTCGAATCATGCCTCGACTAGGGCCATACATGCTGGTCTGTAGCGTACTCACGCTGCTCTTCGGCGGCGTGTTGGCGTACGAGTTGGCCGGAGGGAACCTGTCGGTCTTTATCGCTCCCGGCGGGAGCGCCTGGGCTGCTTGGGTGACGTTTGGTGGCGTCTTCGGCATCGCCGCGTTTCTGGTGGGGGAGGTTTACATTCTCCCGAGCGCTCTGCGGCTAGCGAAGATTGTAGCACGCGCCCTCGCCAATCCGAGCAAGGAACGATGGAGCGAGATTGACGCACTTGGACACCGACTCGATCGTGTAGCCACGGCCTCGCTTGCCCTGTTCGCCTTGGCTTTGATCGGAATGGCTGGAGCAGCCAGCGTCTGACGCTACTTCCACGAGCGCAGAGTACAGGGACTGTGTGGAAACTCGTACGTGGGCCTATCCGGTAGTACCACTCTTACAGAGCCATATGGCTCGCGTGTGGAGTTCGAGGCGAAGAACCGACTGACCGTTGGGAACATCGTCGGATTCATCCGTCGGCCCGTGGACCCTCACGGCACCGGGGCGAAGGTAACCTGCCCGAAGGAGTTCCTGGAGAAGACCGTCTACCTTGTGATCACACCCGAGGATTGGCCAGAGGATCGGCCTCGACGGCGC
>DAIBSV010000214.1 GCA_027415455.1 Nitrospirota bacterium
GCAGAAACAGGAGGGAAAGACCTCCCGCCGCCAGGCAATAGAGTCCGAAAGGGGCCAACGCCTGGTTCGCCTCGAATTTCCGGAAATAGCGCATGAGAAGGAAGGTGGTCAGCCAGGCGGTGGCGCAGGCGACCGTCCCACCGGCCAGGGCGAGCTTGAGGGAGGCCGGAGTCCCGTATCGAATCAGCTTCGGGATTTCCAGGACCCCCGCGGCCCCGATGATGGGCGTCGACAAAAGGAAGGAAAAGCGGGCCGCCTCCGCATGTCCCAGCCCCCCGAAAAGGCCCCCCACCATCGTGATCCCCGAGCGGGAGATTCCCGGAAGAAGCGCGACCGCCTGGAAGATGCCGATAAAAAAGGCCCGGAGGCCCTCCATCCGGTCGAGGTCGATGGACAGGGCGCCGGTTCTCCACCGCCGGAGGATCTCTGCCAGGATCAGTACCCCTCCATTCACCAGAAGGAAGACCGCCGCCAGGGTGGGAGCAGCGAAGAGATGGCGGATCTTCTTTTCGAGAAGAAGTCCGATCAGCCCAGCGGGTACGGTCCCGATGACGAGAAGCCCGAAGAGGTGGCGTGCGGAGCGGGCCTCCGGGATCCGCCTGGCCCTTCCCGGAATCAGGACCGCCCCCAGGATTTCCCGCCATTCCCGATAGAAATAGAGAAGAAGGGCCAGGGTCGTTCCCAGATGGAGGGAGACCATGAAGGGAAGGTAGGAGGGATCCTTTTCGATTTCTCCCCAGCCTAAAAGGGCCGGAAGAATGACCCCGTGGCCCAGCGAGCTGATGGGCGCAAGTTCGGTGAGGCCCTGGGTTGCACCGATCACGACCGCCTGAAGTGTTGTCATAAAATGAGCCCTTTCGGGATAACGTTAAACAGGGGCATAAGGATCCCCTGACCCATTGGAAGAATTAACGCCAGGTTCCCTCCCTTGTTTATTCCAGGGAGTCAGTCATTGAGAGGAGTTGGTCCGGAGAAAAAACGGAGAGCATCGACTTCGAAAACCCTTTCACATCCCGGGTGACAAGGATTTCGACACCTGCATGGCGCGCCGCTTCATGAAGAACCCCATCCTCGAAATCCTCCCAATCCAACAACCATGCGGACTCGACGACAGCCCTCGTCACGGGAAGGATCTCAAAAAGCGAAATCAGGGTTCCGACAATGGAATGGGCCCTGTCTTTGCCCAGCTCTTTTCCCGCCAGAGAGTGAATCGTCGTCAAGGTCGTCGCGCAAAAGGTTCCCTGGAAGACTCCTTTTTCAGACAAGGCGAAAAGGCGAGTCGCCGGTCGCGAGAAAGGCTTTCGGTCCAGAACGACATCCATCACGATGTTCGTATCGAACACCGCTTTCAAAGATGCTTTTCCTCGAGATGGGACCAGTATTTTTCTTCATCCAGACGAGAGCCCCTCATCACGCCGACGAGACTTTTCGTCAGAGGGGGAAGATCCTGCTCCTCCTTAAGGCCGACAGATTCAATGTGTGTGAAATACTCTGAAACCATCTGCGAAAGTGATTTGTGATGATTCCTGGCATATTCTTTTGCTTTTCTGATCAGATCCTCATCGAGGCGCAAGGTCAGTTTGGTCTGCATGACATCCTCCCTGATGACGTACAATAATGGAAAAATTATACGTCATGATCCTGAATGGATCAAGGCAGACCGTCCGCCATTTCTCTCAACAACCCCTTTCGTGACATCGCCTCAGATGTAGAACATGACCGGCTGCCCGCCACGGTCCTTTTCGATCGCCTTGATGCAGTCGGTGAGCGTCACCCGCTCGAGCTCCTGGTTGACCGCCTGGCTCAGCTGGTCAAAAAGGAATCGGAGGGCCGGCCCCGGAGGGGATGAGGGGTCGTAGAGGGACACCGTTCCCTCGAGGGCCATCACGATCCCCGAGAGGTGGATGTCGGAGGGCTCCCGAACGAGTTTGTATTTGCCCTGGGGTCCCCGGCTCGATTCGACGAAGCCGTTCTTCACCAGAGTGGCCATGATCTGCTTCAGAAACGGCTTGGGGATCTGGGACCGCTGGGCGATGTTGGCCCCGGTGATTCCCTGCGTTCCGGCGTTTGCGATCTCCACCATGGCCCGGATCCCGTAATCCACGCGCTGGGAGAGTTTGCAGGACATTGTCGCTCCTCCTTGAGTCATTTCCTTACAGGCTTAAAGGCGAAACCGGTCGATTTCCCTCTCGAGCTCCTTCACAACTTTCAGGATCTCGCCCAGATGGCGCTCCTCCAGAGGCTTCTGTCCCATCTGTCCGCGAAAGTCCTCCGCCAGCGAGTCAAGGATCGCCTGAATCTTCAGGATGGCTTCCGTCTCGGAGCGGATCCGCTCCGCCATCCCTTCCCACTGGACTTCGACCCGGGAGAGGGCCTCCTGAAAGAGCGTCCAGGTCTCCTGGAAGCCCGCGAGCCCCCGGTCGGCCGTCTCCAGCCCCTCGGCCCTCCCGGCCATGGAGGCCGCGACATGGTCGAGCCGTCCGTTCAGCTCCGAGAGTTCCTCACCGATGGCGCCCAACGCCGTTTCGGTCCTTCTCGAGAGTTCGGCCACCGTGTCGGCCACGATCCGGAAGGTCCGACCTCCGACCCCGGCGTGGGAGGCTTCGATCGCCGCGTTCATCCCGGTCAGGTGCAGCTCCCTCGCGATCTCGTTGATGGTTCCGAAAGCCTGGGCGAGGTTGCGGCGCATCTTTTCGAGCCCCTCCTCCTCCCCACCGAGACTTGCCGAGAGGCTCCGGGCCTCCCGGACGGAATCCTGGACCGACTGGGTCACCTGACGGATCTTCTGGGACTTCTCCGAAAAGTAGGAGAAGCTCCGGGCCATTTCTCCCTCGGTCGTGGCGGACTTACCGCTCAGAAGATCCCGGACCCGGAGCCTGAGCTCGTTCAGCGCCTGGCGCACCTCCTCCTCTTTCCGGTAGCGCCGCTC
>DAIBSV010000215.1 GCA_027415455.1 Nitrospirota bacterium
GGATCGGTGATCATTCCCGATTCAGACTTCTTGACTTTGTCCACCTCATGGGCCTGATCCTCCGGGGAGAGGGCCCGGTGGATGACGCCGATTCCGCCTTCCCGTGCAAGGGCAATGGCCAGACGCGCTTCGGTGACCGTGTCCATCGCCGCCGACAGGATCGGAATGTTCAGTCGGATCCCGGAAAAAAGATCGATGCCGGTATTGGTTTCAGCTGGGAGAAAGTCGGAAAACTGTGGGACGAGAATAACGTCGTCGAACGTCAGCCCCATCGGCAGGTCATCTTGCAGCATGTTTCCCTCGCTTTTTCAAACTGTTTATCTTCCTATTTTACATTACCGGAATAATGGGGGTCAATTTTGATTCCCGGATGATCCTTCAGGACGACAATGACCGTTCCCCTCTCAAAAGGTTCAGATCATCCTTCTGCGCAAAAGATCGACGAACTGTTGCGCCGTTCGTCCGGATCGTGATCCCCTGTCTCTCGAAAAACGTTGGGCCTGGGTCAGGATCAGAAGAACCGGATCTTCCGGAATGGCTGGAACCTCTTGGGTTGCCTTTTGCCAGTCTGTCCAGAGGGAAAGCCAGTTGTCGGGAACGAAGGAAAGGAGTTTTGTCGAGGTGGCCTTTGAGAGAATGAGACGGAAATAGGTTTCCTGATCGGGTTCATCGAAGAAGAGTGTCAGGCCAAAACGGTCGTAGAGCGCCAGTGCGTCGTCCCTGGTCTCCTGGGGATGCAGGGCATCCGAGAGGCCTTGCCGGGATTCCGAGACCAGGTGGCGGATATTGGACGTGACGATCAGTGCCACATTGACGGGAGATGCCATGATCCCTCCGTCCAGAATGGCCTTCATCTGCCGAAAGGAGTCGTCTTCCTCCCCAAAGGCCAGGTCGTCCAGGAGAACGATAAAAAGTTGTGGAAAGGTAGAAAGGAGATCGATCAGGGGAGCGAGATAATCGATCCCGGGCTTGTCGACCTGGAGGAGGCGAAGAGGTTCCGATTCCTTCTTCCTGATATTCCATTCATTCCAAAGAGCGGCCACAGTGGACGTTTTCCCTGTCCCCCGATGGCCGTAGAGAAGAGTCGGAAGGGGAGGAAGATCATGGGAAAAGCCGTCAAGATTTCTGCGGAGAGAATCAATGGCGGGTTCGCGTCCGAGAAGATCCTCCGGAAGAAGTTTTCGTGGATGATGGATCGGGAAAAGAAAGGGGGTTCGTCCGGGGGGAGCTGCGAAGCGAAATGCCTCATTGTGGCCGGACAGCACCTCGCCCCAGGAATTGCCATCAAACATCGAAAAAGAAATCGCTCGCCCCGTTTTTTTCCTTTTCGGGGGCCACATCCGTTTCGAATGAGATTTTTTTGAACAGGAGCAAATCATAGAGTCGCCCCGCCTGGGTTCGGATATCGGGAGCCTCCAGAAGGAATTGGCGTTCGGTTGCGGTAAATGGAAGGAATGCCGACCAGTGATGAAGAAGCGAGATAGGCTCCCGAGCGGACTCCTGAATCCAGGCAAGCTCGGAAGTCAGATCCCACTGGACCAGGACCTCGTTGACCACCGAGCGGATCCTGTCAAGGTCCGACTGGGCCAGCGGCCATCGGTTCTCGGGGCGCAGGACCGAGACGAGGGCCGTTCTCCAGGATGGGTGGTCCAGTTCTTCTTCGATGTCGAAGGTCGAGATTCCGAGCAGGGTGATATAGTAACGGCCATCAGGCAGTCTGTTGCTTTGCACGATCTTTCCGAGGGTTCCCCTGCGTTCGACGGGTGGGGATTGCTCGTACTGGTCTTCCCAGCCATCTTTCAGCAGGGTCATTCCAACAAGATGTTCCCCTTCCAGGGAGGCTTCGATCATCTTCCGGTATCTTGGTTCGAAAATATGGAGAGGACGAAGGGTCTTCGGAAAAAGGACCACATTGGGAAGCGGAAAGAGCGGGATCTCGATGGGCATGGTGAAGGACCCCCGATTTAATAAATACGGTTTCGGCCGAGTGCGGTCTTATAGGATGATATCACGAATGACCGCTTCCGGATAGGATCCCGGGGTCTTGATTCAATCCTCTTCGTAGAGAGTATACCCGGAAGAGTCTTTCCGGATCACCCCTTTGGCATCGGGAAAGGCGGCCCCGAAAAGGGCCAGCCTCCCGAACCATACTGTCGTATCGGACGAATAGGAAAAGATCTTGAGCGAGCCGGGAATCCTTCGCTCCAGGGCGCCAAGAGCCTCGTTGTAGGTCGGGAATGTCCCGATTTTCAGGAGATGCGTGCTTCCGACCAGCTTCTTTTGAAACTCTTTCGATTTAAGTTCGTGGGAGCCATAAATTCCTGCGGCAGACAGCAGGATAACGGCGAGGGTGACCATCGCCACGAACTGTTTTGTGAAGCTTTGAAAGGCTGCGTCCCTCCTCCTTCCGGGCCATGACCTCGAGAACTTCGACCTGCTCCTTTTCGAACCACCCCATGAGGCTTTGCATAAGAGCCTCCCCGACCCCACGGGCCCTTCTTTCAGGAAGAACGTACCAATGAAGGATATTTCCAGACCTGCGGGGCTCTCCGTAGAGCCTGTCATAGACCGACCCAAGGATGAAGCCGGAAGGAACACGGACCGGCCCGTCAAGAGCGAGGAAACCCCTGTAGGAATCCGACTGGGTCATCATCCTCCCGAAAGCCGTCGCCGCCCTTCGGCGTCCGGTGGCCCCGGCGGAGAAAAAGGGAGGCGCCTCCTCCTCCATCAGCCGGACCCAGAAATCGGCCATGATTCCGACATCGTCCAACCCCGCCTCCACGATTTGCCAGGACCGAGGTTCTGTGCTTCCATCCGGGGCTTCCGCTTCCAAGATCCCTCCTTGAGATGCGAGATTCCTCCCTTCCTCCACTCCGCCGAATCTCACGAAGACCTTATCAGAACACGAGGCTTGACTCCAGTCGG
>DAIBSV010000216.1 GCA_027415455.1 Nitrospirota bacterium
GCTCCCAGGTCTTTCAGGGTTCCGATGAAGATCCGGACCTCGTCCGCCGCTTGGCTCGTGTTCACCCGCTTCGAGTCGCTTGATTTCGAAACCGTCCAGGGATGGATGCTCCCCTTTCTGTCGAAGATATAAACGAATGGATCCGTCTTTTGAAGCGCTACGCCTCTGGCCAGGGATGAACCCTGGATCCAGGCATCGTTGAACAGGCGATGATCTGGAGCACTCCCGAACGGGATGTCGCCCTGATCCGGAAAATCGCTTGGCCCATTCTGGAGGACAAACGCCTGTTTTGTATATGGAGCGGAAAAAGGCTTTCGGAGAAATCCTTTGCAGTCAACCACTGTTTTCCATGGGCGGCCTGGCCTTGCGACGACCTCTGGAATCTTCTTCCGGCCGACAAATCAGTAAATCTGCGAAAAAGTGATCGACTTCCATCTCTTTTGACGCTGGACGCATTGTCGGAGCGCCTCATGACGTAGTGGAAGACGGCCTATCTTTTAACTCCACAACGACCCTTATGTTAAAAGCATAAAAAGGGGTAGACAATCCCCATTTTTCCCTGTACGATTCTTCCTGTTGATTTGGAATGACCCATCGACAGGAGGAGCGGGTGAACACGAGCCAAGCGGCGGACGAGGTCCGGATCTTCATCGGAACCCTGAAAGACCTGGGAGCGGTCACAGTCGAACCGGTGGAGCCGGGATCGGAGGAGGAGATCCTCTGGGATGCCCTGGTGCGGGAGCACCACCCGTTGGGGTACAAACGGCTTCCCGGACGCCGGATCAAGTACATCGCCTGGGTCGGGGAGGAGCCCGTCGCCGCCCTGTCCTTTTCGGGGTCGGCCCCCAAGATCGAGGTCCGGGACCGCTGGATCGGATGGTCGGCCGAGGAGAAGAAGATTCATCGCTCCCGTCTGGTCAACAACTCCCGCTTCCTGATCCTCCCCGGGGTCCGGGTCAAGAACCTGGCCTCCCATGTTCTGGGACAGGCCCTTCGCCGTCTTCCGTCCGACTGGGAGGCGCGGTTCGGATTCGCCCCCTGGCTGGTGGAGAGCTTTGTGGACCCGGCCCACTATTCGGGAGCGAGCTACCGGGCGGCGGGGTTCCTCCGCCTGGGCCAGACCAAGGGGTTCTCCCGGAAGGGACGGGTGGAGTATGTCCGCCACGGGCAGGTCAAGGACCTCTATGTGACCGTTCTCGACCCGGAGTTCCGGGTGCTCGGGGGCTTTCTTCCCAAGCCCAAGCCCGAACCCGCTCCCCGGAAGGCCCGGGAACCCCGCCCTCCCAAGGAAGCGCCTCCCAAGCCGCTCACCACGCCTCCGGCGGGACCTCCCAACCGGATCGTCCTTCCCGAGTCCTACCATGTGGCTCCCGATCTTCTCGAAGAGGGAGAGGAGCTGGGAGACGAGGACCTCTCGGAGATCGCCTCCGAACTGACGATGTTCCACCAGGACTTCGCTCCCGCCTTCGCGAAGAACACCAACGGCCGGGACGTCACGGAGCACTCCCGGCTCTATACCCTGGGTCTTCTGTCCAACCTCGGGCGCAAAAGCATCGAGCCGATCGCCCTCGAGCTTTCCGGGACCTCCCGGGTCCGGAACCTTCAGCGCTTCATCTCGAAACACGTCTGGGACGATGAACTCATGAAGGCGATCCACCAGAAGAAGCTTGCGGAAGCGATCGGGGCCCAGGATCCGGAGCGTTCCATGTTCACGATCGACTCCTCCGAGTTCCCCAAGAAGGGCACCGAGTCGGTCGGGGTGATCCGCCAGTACTGCGGCACCCGGGGCAAGGTCGACAACTGCCAGTCCGGGGTCTTCCTGGGCTATGTGGGAGAGAAGGCTCACGGCTTCGTCGACTCCCGGATCTACGTGCCCGAGGAATGGTTCGGTCCGGAGTTCGAGGAACGCCGGGAGAAGACCGGCGTTCCCGCCGACCTCGTCTTCGCGACAAAACCCCAGATCGCCTCGGCACTCTTGAACAAGGCCGCCGCAACCGGCCTGTTCAAGGCCCGCTGGGTCGGAGTCGACGCCTTCTTCGGATCGAACCGGGAGTTCCTCGACTCCCTGCCCGAGGATCTTTACTATATGGCCTCCGTTCGTTCCAACGCCAGGGTTCTGACCTCCCCTCCCGAATGGGAGCTTCCGGAATACAAGGGCCGGGGAAAGAGGCCCGAAAAACACCTCCTGAAGGAGTCCCCCGTCACGGTGGAATCGCTGGCCCAGTCGGCCCTCTGGACCGAGGTCATCCGTCCTTCGGACTCCTTCGGCGTGGAACGGGTTTTTGTCGCCCGCCTCCAGGTATGGCGCGTCCCGGAAAAGGCCTCCGACTCCCCTCCGTCCTCCGAGTGGCTCTTTCTTTTTCGCACGGAGGCCCAGCACGCCGCCGAAACCACCAAGTACGTCCTCACCAACGCCCCCGAGTCCGTTTCCCTCGAAACCCTGGTGACCGTGTCGAAGCTTCGCTGGTCCATCGAGCGTTCCTTCCTCGAGGCCAAGGAGCTTCTTGGGATGGACCACTACGAGCACCGCTCCTTCCGGGGATGGCATCGTCACATGCTCCACGTCTTCATCGCCCACGCCTTCCCGCTTTCTTATCAGAATTCCCTCAAAAAAGACCGTAGATCGTGGGATAAAAACGCAAGAGGAGGGCACGAACCCTTGGGGCCGTCCGGGAAGGAAGTCGGTACGAATCCCGTCGTGTTTCGATGGAGCAATTTCGATCTTGGGCTTAACTCCACAACGACCCTTATGTTAAAAGCATAAAAAGGGGTAGACAATCCCCATTTTTCCCTGTACGATTCTTCCTGTTGATTTGGAATGACCCATCGACAGGAGGAGCGGGTGAACACGAGCCAAGCGGCGGACGAGGTCCGGATCTTCATCGGAACCCTGAAAGACCTGGGAGCGGTCACAGT
>DAIBSV010000217.1 GCA_027415455.1 Nitrospirota bacterium
CTATCCGGAGCTCTCGGATCCAAGATCTCCCGATGAGCGGCCTCTTTCGGACTGGCCGAATCTTCATCTGCGCCGAAGCCCAGGCAGGCCAGTGGGGTCTCTCCGGAGAAAGCGAAGTAGCGGATCTGGGCGCCGGGGAGAGGCTTGTGTCCCAGGTAGTGGTAGCGCTGGATGAAGTCGTTCCAGAGGTGCTCACAGGCTCTGGAGGCGGCGGGGCGCAGATGAAGATTCGGCCAGTCCGAAAGAGGCCGCTCATCGGGAGATCTTGGATCCGAGAGCTCCGGATAGCGGATCCTCCAGGCTCCGGAGCGGCAGGGACGGGGGTTCTGGGAGGGGGGCAGGACGAGAAGGCCGTCCCGCTCCATCCGCAGGAGCGCCATGCGGCAGGAGAGCGCCTTGAGGGTGCCGTTGGGCTTGGTCCAGCCGAAGGTCCGGCAGATCTTCCGGGAGAGGGGCGTCCGCTTGAGCGCGGGATCCTCCCGGATCCAATCCCGGATCTGCTCGATCTCGACGTCGGAGAACTCGCGACCCGAATAGAGTCTCATGCGGGATCCCGGAGGAAGGGACGGGAGAGGAGACGCTTTCTCTCCGGCGGGAGCTCCCATGGAAGCCAAGGAGAGACGTCGGAAGGCGCCTGACCCCGTCTGGCACAGGTCTCGAGGTAGTCGGCGAGAGTTGTCCGGAGGCCGAGACCTCCGATCTCCCAGGTCCTGAAGAGGGAGGAGAGGATCATGGCGAGAGTCCCGCTCCAGAGGGCCCCGGCCCCGTAGAAGATCTTGCGGCCGACGACGAGGCCTCTCAACGCCCGTTCGGAGGCATTGTTGCCCTTGGGGATCCGGGGATCGTCGACGAAGAGGGTCAGGCCGTCCCAGTGCTCCCCGAGACGTTTGAGGACCTTCGTGGCGGCGGGAGGAAGCGTTCTGCTTCGGAGCTCGGCCCGGGCGGTCGATCGCATCTCTTCGAGGAGGGAGAGGACGGCTGTCCGGGCGGCGGGGTGTTCGTCACGCAGGAGGCGGGTCTCGTGGAAGAGGAGTCCGATCCGGCGGACCCACTCCCCGCTCCAGGAGGCGAGTTCCGGACGATTGACGGCGGCTTTCAAGAAATCCCGGCGGACATGGGCCCAGCAGAAGGCGAGTTCGAGCCCCTCGACCTGGCGGGCGGTCGCCTTGTAGGCCCCGTAGCGATCGACGAGAAGGATGCCGGAGCGACCGGAGAAGTGGTTGAGGGGAACCTTGGCGCTTCGGGAGGAATCCAGAATGTACAGGGCCGTGTCGGGAGTCAGGATCACCCAGGCCCACTGGCGGGTGCGGTCGGGATTGAAGACGTAATAGCGCGTTTCGTCGGCCTGGGAAAAGGAGGCCGTCCGGCTCCGCGCCACAAGGGCCTCATAAAGGGGCTCGAAGAAAGGGGCGATCCTTTCGAGGCCCGAGACGATCGTGCCGGCGGAAAGCGACAGGCCCCGGTCCGCCCAGGACTCAAGAATCCGCGACAGGGGAAGGTGGAGGGAGTATTTGAAGAAGAGAACCTCCGTCCACACCGAGACCCCGATCATGCCTTTGGAGATCAGTCGGGGAGCGGGAGGAGCGGTCTTGATCCCCTTCCCCTGCGGACAGGAGCAGTTCTTCCGGTAGCGGTTGCGGTGAATGATCCGACGATAGGGGCGAACATCGATCTCCAGGATCTCGGAGGTTTCGGAGCCGAAGGACGCATAGGGCTTGTGGCAGGCAGGGCAGATCCGGTCGGACTCCGGAAGGTCGATGACCTCGGGTTCGGCCGGAAGATCGGTATGGAGAAGCCGCCCGCGGCTTCTCGCCCCTTTCCGGTGCCCCTCGGGACGGGGAACCCTGGGGGTGGAGGCTCCTTCCGAGCCCCCGTTGCTCCGTTCTGACTTTTTGCCGTAGAGGTCTTCCTTCAGCCGGCGAATCTCGGACTTGAGCGCCTCGTTCTCCTTGCGGAGATTGTCAAGACACTCCCGGTTACGCTGAGCCTGATACTTCCATTAGGCGGCGTTGTTGTTGGGAGCGGTCGAGAGATCCCCGAGGGGCCCCCCATATGAGGACAGGATCGGCAGGGTTCCGAAAGAAGACACCGGTCCGGATCCCCCTCCTGGAGATTGCGGTCGGTCTCGGAATCGGCAGGAATCAGGGCCAGATAACTCATGACCCCTGTGATACCACAATCGGAAAATAGAGTCCAGCCCCCCAAGGACGAGGGTTAGAACGTGTTTATCGAAGGCTTACCATATTTTCAAATCAGCAAAACAACGTTGGAACCGGGTGGCACCCCAAAACGAAATTTAGCAGATATTGCAGGATTCTACGTCCGTTCCCGCTTCCTTCGTGGCTTGGAAGAGACCTTCTCATTGTCCATGGAGGTCTCCCTGTTCCGGGTACCTACTCCTCCTCTTCCTCCCGCTTGACCCCGGTCAGGTCCGGAAAGACCCGTTCGTCGATCCGGACAGCCCGGTTTTGGCGAAAGATTCCCGGACGGCACCGGAACTTGACGCCCTTTTCCACCAGAAGGTCGATCGGCTCGTCCACGTGCCGGTCGAGCGGAAGGATGTCCCCGGGCTTCCAGGAAAGAACCTCGGAGAGCCGGACAGTTCCCCGTCCGAGCTCGGCCGTCATCGTGACCGGAACCGTCTCGAGCTCATGCCGGAAACGATGCTGCCACCGGGTGTCGATTTCGAACTGGTCGCTCTGAAAGCCGGTGTAGAGCTTTTCCTTGATCGGCTCCACCGTCGAATAGGGAATGCAGAGATAGACCGGCCGGCCCTGGCCGTCGATGTCGAGACGGTAGGTCAGCGCGATGACCTGTTCGGTGGGGGCGACGATGGCCGCAAACTGCGGGTTCACCTCGGAGCGGATGTAGGTACCCGGAACAGGGAGGCCTCCATG
>DAIBSV010000218.1 GCA_027415455.1 Nitrospirota bacterium
AGGTGTCATCCGGCATGTCATACCGGGAGACGCCAACTATTATTCCCTCAACCGGGAAATCCCGGCAAGGGACTCCATAATCCGGAGAAGAGAGAGTTCACCCGGGTCCTCGACCCCACCGGAGGGCGGGAGGACGTCCGGCAGGGTCGAATCCGGCCTCTCAAGGCGGACACCTTCCTCGAGGATCCGACCCGACTTTTTCGCTGGGCACGCTTTTCCGTCCGTTTGGGGCTGTCCGGGGACGCACTCTTAGAAGGGGCTCTTGAACGGGCCCTCGGTGCGTCAGGTCTCTGGGATCGCGTCGGCGGAGCCCGCGTCTTCAATGAAATCGAGCGGATCCTCCTCGAGCCGGATCCCCTTGGGGTCATCGATCTCCTGTTCTCCTCCCGGATTATGGAGTCCCTTGCCGGGATTTCCCGCCTTTCGCGTCCCCGGCGCCAGAGACTCCGGAGATGGCTTCGCTTCAGGGGACTTCTTCGGACCAATGGAATTCCTAAGGGGATATCTGCGCCGCCAGGGGAGTCCCTGGATCGCGCCATGTTTTTTCTGGCCCTCTTGGCAGGCCTTCCCAGAAGGCGCTTCCAGGCGGCGGCGGAAAGGCTGGGCCTGGGGGCAAGGCTCAGGGAACGCCTAGAGCGGGTGTTCTACGGACCGGAAGGCTGGCCTTTTGCCGGATTCTATGCGGGATTTGAGAGGGAGACGGGGCGGGACCCGGGAAGAATGCGTGCCGTAGCCGACCGGCTCGACATGGATCGGGTTCTTTTCCTGGCCCTCATCGGACGGGAATCCGATCTTGCGTTCTGGGAAGAGTATATTTCCAGGGAGCGCTGGGCTCCCCCCCTCATCGGAGGGGAGGCCCTTCTTCTGCACCCCAGGATTCCCCCCGCGATGAGGGGGACGATCCTGGCCGAGGTGAGAGTGCTGCAGCGGACAGGGATCCTGCACGATGCGTCCGAGGCGCTTCGTTGGCTGGAGCGAAAGGTCAGCGAAGAATTTCCTTGATCATCCGGTTGAGGGAATAATAGTTGGCGTCTCCCGGTATGACATGCCGGATGACACCTTCCTGGTCGATGACGGCGACCCAGGGTTCGCCATGGACGCGCCATTCCCGGACCACCTTCTGCTCCGAATCCTCATAATCGTCGATGTGGATGAAGGCCATATCCTGATGGTAGGTTCCCTGGAGGCCCTGGACGACGCGATCTTCGTGCACGCATGGCGTGCAATGGATCGGGGCACCGAAGAACACCAGAATGGGACGGTGGTGGTAGATCGCATGGGAAAAGCTTTCCCGGTGGAGGTGATCCGGCACGTTCATCGTGCAGATGTCTCCAAATCGTTCGCCTACTTCTAGGACCGGGTTGTGGCTGATCGGAGCCCGGCTCCCTTCTTTTGGAAAGGACAGGAACCAGTCGCATGAGGAAAGGGAAAGCAATCCCGCGAGGACCAGTGGGCCGGCGAGCAGAGCCAGGAATCCGGGGATTTTTTTTGCGGGACTCATCGAACCTCCCAAGACGCTGTTGTGCGGGGGAAATCTCCTATCTTTTTAATGATAAGACATCGGCGGACTCTTGTCATGTCCCGCCGGTTCCGGTAACCTCATGAAGTTTGGCTCCTATTTCCCTGAGACCCCACAACCACCTTTTCGACTTTTCGAGGATCCGACGATTGTCCGACAGGCGTGAGACCCTGGCCCTGACAAACCGCGCCCTCAAGCATCCGGGCCTCGTCCTGGCGCTGCTTGCGGGCCTCTGCCTTTTCGGAGCGTTCTCCTATCTTAAGCTGGGGGTCGATCTTTTCCCGCGTGTCCGATTTCCCCTCGTGAGCGTCACGATTCAGGATCCGGGAGAATCTCCCGCCGGAATCACCCGAAAGATCGTCCTTCCGGTGGAAAAGGCCCTTTTGGGCCTCCCAGGTATTAAACATGTCCATTCGACCGTACTCCCCGGAGCCGCGGTGGTGACCGCGGTTTTTACCGACGAGACCCTGGACGCCTCTCCGGAGAGAAAAGTCCGGAAAGCCGTCGATGGTCTTTCGGGCACTCTTCCTTCAGGGCTTCCCCCCGTGCGGATCGTTCGCGAAAACCCCACCCGTCTTCCTCTTCTCTGGATCATCGTTCCGCTGGACGGCCAAGGGGAAGGGGGCTCCGCCTTTGGAAAGGTCTGGCCGTTTGTCGCGGCGAGGATCGTTCCCGGGATCGAAAAGGTCCCGGGTGTTCGCAAGATCGTCCTTCTTTCCCCCGCCAAACGGGTGGTTCTCGTCACTCTTCCGGCCGCAAGGATGGCCGCGACGGGTCTGACCTCGGAGGGCGTTGCCCTTCAGCTCAGGGAACGCTCCCGGGAGTATCCGGCCGGAACCCTCTCGTCAGGGGGCCGGTCCCTCGCCATTGATGTCAGAGGGCTTCCCCTGACCCTTTCCGGGCTGTCCTCTTTTCCGGTGATGCTGCCCTCGGGGACATCCGCGCCTCTCGGAAGCCTGGCCAGGATTTCCGAAGGCGACGCCCGGACAGACCTCCTTTTCCGATTCGAGGGAAAGCCCGCGATCGCCATCAAGGTTTACCCTTCCAATGATGCGAACCTTGTGAAGGTGTCCCGAAAAGTCCGCCATTTTCTCGCCGGCTTCCAGGGAAAGGCCGGGGGGACTCCCTCCGATTTTCAGGCGGTGATCCGGATGGATCGTTCGATTCCTGTGGCACAGAACAACAGGGAGCTTCTCGAAACACTGACTCTGGGGGCCATTCTCGCCGTTCTCGTCATCCTGCTCTTTCTTGGAAATCTAAAAGAGACCGGAGTGGCAGCCCTGGCGATTCCGGCGTCAGTCCTTGTCTCCTTCCCGCTTCTCCGGGTGTTTCATTTCACGCTCAACACTTTGACAATGCTTGGACTTTCTCT
>DAIBSV010000219.1 GCA_027415455.1 Nitrospirota bacterium
ACCTGGCAGATGTGATCGGGACACTCCCCGACAGGATTCCTGCCGTCATACCCGCAGACGGAGCGATTCCGACGCCTACGCGCGCCTACCTGCTGAAGAAATCGGTGTTCGTGAAGAATCCGGCGTCGGATCCACGGATGCTCGACTTCTATCGCACCCCCCCCTTTGAAACCATCTCTCTCGTGGCGGCACTTCCGGTGCCGGGGCCCCGCCAGGAAGACGCCCCTCTCGCCCTCCTCACGTTGTTCTTCTCCGATCCCAAGGCGCTCGACGATCCCATCCTCATGGAACTCGTCGCCAATATTCTCGATCATGCGTCCCGGACCATCGAGCGCTTGCGACTTCTCCGAAAGATGGAAAGCCTCTCCGTCGAGGATCCTCTCACGGGACTTCTGAACAGAAGAGGCCTGGGACTTTTCCTCCCTCCCCTTCTGTCAAACCTCAGGAGACGGCAGGAACGCGCCCTTCTGGGGATCCTCGACATGGACGACTTCAAGGGGGTGAACGACAGCTATGGACACGCCGCGGGGGACGCGCTTCTGATCTCCGTAGGGCAGCGTCTCCAGCAGGGAACACGGAGAGAGGATATTGTCGCCCGACTGGGCGGAGACGAGTTCGTGGTGGTCGTCCAGCTTCCGTCCGGAGGCGAGGGAGCGGAAGAAGGAGATCCGGTCCATGGGGCGATGGACCGGATCGGACAGCTTCTCCTCGAGCCCTACACGCTGGAGGGAGGTCCTCCGGGGGGAATGACGGTCGCTTTTTCAATGGGAATCACTGTCCTGCCCGAAGACGATGCCGAACCCGACGCTCTGTTGCGCCATGCGGACGAAGCCCTGTATGTCTCGAAAAGGCAGAAAGGAAATCGGAGCCGGTGGTGGTCCCTCTGGGAGCCGTCGGGCTCTCCACGCCCTCCCTTCGATCTGCTGGACCAGACCCGGGGCCGGATCTTTTCCGACGCCTATGGGGAGAAGGCCCGGAATCTCCTCTTGCAGGTTTCGGAGCGTTTTGAAGTCGGGATATCCGAATTTTCCGGATCTTTTTACGAAAATCTCGCCTCGACTCCCCGGAGCCGGGAGATTCTCGGGAGGCTTTCGACGAAGGAGTCGGTCCTTCTCCGGGAAAAGCAGGAGCGCCATCTCCGGGAGATGCTTCGGCCCGACATGACCGAGGAGGAGCACCGGCGGTTGGCCCGTCGGGTCGGACGGGTCCACGCCGTGGTCGGCGTCTCCCCCTCCGAAATGGGAGAGGCTCTGCGGGTCTGTATGACCTTCCTCCTGGAGATTGTCGAACGATTGCCTTTTCCTCCCGGGGAAAGGGTGTCACTGTGGTCGATCGTCTCCCGCCGGGCCGGCGTGGAGCTTTCGGAGCAGCTCGAGGGGATGGAAGAGTTCGAGCGGGAGCGAATGGAGGCGGTGGCCGGCGCGAACGATCTCCTCCTCTCCAAAGGGCGCTATCCGGACTTTATCCGGTCGCTCTTCGGGAGAGTCCTGCGGATGGAGGGGATCCAGGCAGCCCTTCTTCTTCGGTCGGAAAACGATTCGGAATTTCAGGTGGAGTTTGCCGGGGGGCTCGCGAATCCATTCTTGGGGGAGGGGGAAGGAGATGTCGCCCCTTTTATGAAAGAGCTCCTGGGCGAGGCCTGGGCCTCGGAGAGCGCCGTCACTCTTCCCATCATACGATCCGGCTTCGGACTCTCGGAGGAAGGGGCGGGGGTGATTCTTTCCGAAGGCTTTCGGAGTCTCGCCCTTGTTCCGTCCAGCGACCGAAAGGTCTCCCCGGCCTTCCTTCTGTTGATGGCCTCCTCCTGGACCGGCTATTTCGACACCCCTTCCGCGACCTTCTTTATAAAGGAGCTCCGCTCGATTCTTCGGCAGGCCGACCGCCAGTTCCGGGATCGGGAACCGTCGCGTCTTTGACCGGGCTCCCGAGCGGCATTCCTGGCGTCTTCCCTTTTTCGACCCCAGGAGTCCGGCTCTTTTGCGGGATTCTTTTTCATTCGTTTTCCCTTGAATTATGTCTTTTGAGGGCGATAAGATAGAACAATTCATATTTTATATGGGGGAATCCCGGAAGGAGTGACGAGAATGCTCAATGCGGACCGCGATCTTCGTGTGGTCGTCGGGGCAGAGGACCGACATTTTGTCGAAGAGGAGGCTGGCATGGTGTGTCTCCTCGAATCGCTCCCCGGGGAAAGGGCTACCTTTTTCATCTCCTTGCCCCCGGGGGGGCGGCTTTTTGGGGAAGAGTCCTCCGTCGACAGGGAGGTCCTTGTCATGGCGGGGGAGATCGCGGCCGGTGGCCGGCTCTGGCCGAAGGGGTCCTATCTCCGCCTGGCGGCGGGGAGAGGCATTTCCGGGCCGACGGCGCGGGAAGAGGGTGCGTTCCTGTTCGTGAAATCCGGCCCCTTTCCCGAAGAAGACCGCCGAAGTCTCGGGATCGTCACCTCGGATGACCTCTGGTCTCCCGGTCTGGTGGAGGGGCTCTCGGTTTTGCCCCTCTTTTCCGGCGGGACGGCGAATACCGCCCTCGTCCGATGGGCTCCGGGAACGGTCTTTCAGCCCCACCGCCATTTCGGCGGAGAGGAAATTCTTGTCCTGTCGGGAGTCTTCGAAGACGAGCACGGGGCCTATTCCGAAGGAAGCTGGTACCGGGCCCCTCACATGAGCCGGCATTTTCCTTTCTCCACGAAGGGATGCACCATTTTTGTCAAGACTGGCCACCTTCTGGCGGCTTCGGCGGCGTGACGTCAATTCCGGTGAGGGGAGGTCTTTGGTGAGTCCTGTCGCCATTTCCCCGCGGGAGGAACTCTATCGGGCGGCGCTGACGGCCAATCGGCTCTTTGCCCGTTCGATCGAAACCCCCCTTGTGGAAACCCTGTCCCAGCTGGCGG
>DAIBSV010000021.1 GCA_027415455.1 Nitrospirota bacterium
CAGCTTCCCAAGCTGAAGGTCGGGGGTTCGAATCCCCTATCCCGCTCCAATTTCAGACTATCTTCAATACCGGTTGTGCCGTAATTGTGACGTGCTTCGAGTTTTCCACAAACCGGGCGAGATGCTCCGGGGCCAGGTGAGCGTAGCGCTGGACCATCTTGAAGTCGGACCATCCCCCCAATTCCTGAAGGACATTCAGCGGCGTCCCGGCCTGAACATGCCAGGAAGTCCAGGTGTGTCTCAGATCGTGTCACCGGAAATTGGAAATTCCTGACCTTCTCAGGGCGTTCTTCCAGTCTTTCGTATTGATCTGCCGGATTGGTTCCCCTCGAATGTAAAGACCCTCCTTTCGTGTTTTCCTTTCTGCCATCCCGGGACCGAAAGCGCCTCCGAGTTGAGCGGAACTCCGATCGCCTTTCCGACTATCGCTTGATCCGGGTGAATCCAGCACAACTTCCGGACCATGTCCACATGGGACCACTCGAGCTCCAGGATGTTCCTCTGGCGGAGCCCCGTAGCGAGAGCGAACCCGGCCAGATCCTTCTGATGACCGGGAAGCTCCGACAGCAGTCGGGATGCCTCTTCGTGGGTCAGCCACCGGATTCGTTTTAGCGGCTCTTTCTGCCGTTTGATGGGCTTTCCTGAGGATGGTCCGGATCATTTCCTTGACAATGGAGGAGGGATGTTTGATGAACGAGACACCGACGATTGTCAAAGTTACGGTGCCCGGAGAGGCTGCTCTGGTTGAAAAGTCACCTGTCCACAGTCTTCCTTCTGGTAGGGTTCCTTTACAACGGGGGACTGTAGTCGACTGGATGGGGATCTTGGCCCCCCACCCCTGGGCGCATCATCCGGATCTCAGGGAAAACGGGACCTGCGAACCTGGCTTCGGAGGCGAGGATCGTTTTGTGGAATGGGGAGGCTGTCTGCCAGACTTCCCGACAAGGGCCGACAAGAATCTTCATGATTCAGGCTATTGGCCTGACTTCGGGTGCCATTGGTCTCATGGCCCCGCCCCGGCACCCGGGGGAGGTATGCCGGGGATGGACATCCAAGACGGGAAGGGGTGGGACCGACCTAACGGGCCCGACGTCTTGGAGCGGAGGGGAACGGGTCTGGCAACCCGGCACGCAGGGCGGTCCGGTGGAACGTGACCGCGACCCCTTCGATCTCGCCGGTTCCGGAAAGGATGGGAGTGGCGGAACCCGTTACGGAAAGGATCTCGCCGTGTGACAGCGATAGCCCCGTTCCCGGAGGAAAGGGAATCTTTTCCTTTTCGTTGAGGGCTTCGACAACCGGGCCAGGAACCAGGTGGTTTCCGTGGGCGTCAACCAGAAGAACCGAACGGTCGAAGGGCTTCTTCCGGATCGAGGCCAGGGACTTCCCGAGAAGGGTGCAGGAAAGCGCGTTTCCAAAGAGAATGCGTCCCCTGGGATCTGTGATGATCATGGCCTCACCCAAGACGTCGAGCACATCCCTGTAAAGACGTTCTTCCGGCGGGACGCTCCCGGCCGACAAGCCGGCTTTTTTCGTAGCGGGGGATCTTTTCGGACCGACTGGGGGGAGGTCCCTTGTCCGGGCTCCGGAGGATGGATTCCAGTCGAGCAAAGCGCCCACTTCTTCCGGAGTCAATATCCTTTTCTTCATGGCGTACCCCAAGGGTAATATTCGGTCAGTTGAGCCGGGGACATTTTCTTTCTACGGCCTTCATTATCAATCCAAACTCCTCCTCAGGAAAATGATTGCCATCACCGTTTCGGGTGACTCAGGTCACACGAAACACCTCATTTCCACCCGCCCCGATTTCTGAATTCCCCAGTTGCCAAAGGAGAAAATGATAATCTGCACTTTTCTGAAAGATACACCCGGGATTCTCACACGCAAGACGGGAGACGGGCTTGTGTGAGGTCGTGGCGGAATAAATGAAGGGAAGACAAGTTCGATATGGAGGCGTGGGAATTCGTCAGCGGCCCGAGGCGATGAGCCCCAGCCGCCGGAAGGTTCCGGAAAGAGAGTGTCGGGGTTCGGGAACGCCGCGTCCTTCGGGCCTCAGGTGATGGATGGCGACGTCCCGGAAGCGTCCCTCCACGCAATAACCGTAGCGGAGTTCCCCCGAAAGCCGCCAGTCGACCTCCACGGCATCGGAAAGCGCCAAGTCGAGACGGCTCCGGATACCGTCGGAGCTTCCCCGGATGCAAAGGGCCACGGCCCCGGAGTCTCCGACCCCCACGGCGTCTCCTTCGCGGACCAGGGCCCGCAAAAGGTCGGCGTGGGCGTCGGCCATCTCGAGCCGGTCCGGCTGGAGGGAGAGCATCCCGAACCCCTCTCCCGCGTCGGACATGTGGGCGGCCAGGGTCATGAGGGAGTCTTTCCGGATGATGGGGCCGTCCGTCTCGATTTCGGGGATGAGTCCCAGACGGACCATTCGCGCACCGGTGCGACCGGCATAGTCCCCGATCCAGCGCGCCCACGAGCTTCTGACGTAGCGGGTCCAGTATTCCATGCGGGGCAGGGGGACCCCAACCCACCCCAGGAGATGGACGCCGAAGATGACGGGGAGAAGGCACTCCCGCGTCCAGGGTCGGTCTTCGTGCCGGACGATGAAAAGACGGCGCCCCTTGAGTCCCAGTTCGTTCCCCCAGGAGAGGGAGGAGGACATCTCCTCCGTGCGATGGCGAAGGACATGGCCGGTTCGGGTGGCCTCGAACCGGACCTGACGGTATCCTCCCATGCCGTCCGGCATGACGAGACGCACATGGCCCATCGTCGAGGGAAGGGTCGACATCAACTGGAGCGCCAACGAATCCTGGTCCTTCTGATCGAACGCTGGTTTCATTTTCTCTTCTCCGGCATGGATTTTACTGGGTCCGGATGCTTTTCTGCGGATGGGGGGCTCCCTGACGGCGTGTTTTCGTCCTGGTTCGTCCGGCCCTTCCCGGTTCCCGAGAGAAAAAGTTTCACTTTTTCGACTGTCAGTATAGCAGACCCTTTTTCATCGCCAAATACCGCGGGCCGGGTCGACGGGACGCCCGGGATTTTCAAGGCAACCGTGATTCGATCGAAGGGGCGGGTGACGGCTTGCGGGAGGCCCCCCTTTTGAAAGGGTTAGGGGAGGGCGTCATTCCGGAATGTCGTTGATCGAGCAGGATACGGAAGTCGAATGAGAGTCTCTCGCCTCTTTCGGAAAGGGGCGCACCTTCGAAATCTTCGGCCGGCGTAAGCGGAGCGCCGCTTTCCGTAAGAGGACGGGATTCGCAGTCAAGGGAGCGAAAGAATCCGGAGCGGCTGCTATTACTCTTGTCCGGATTCCTGTGGAGCCGAGCGATAGACATTCAGGACCCTGTCCATGATCGCGGCCGTCTCCCTGGCTTCGTCCACTGATTTCCGGATGACGGACTGGGGGGCTCCGGCGTGGCGGACAAAGTAGAGAGAGTCGTCACCGCCTTGCTCTTTCAAATCCATCACCTCGTACTCTCCCGACTCTTCGATCTTCTTCATTTCGTGGCCCATGGCACCCTCCGGGTCGAACGATTTATGACCGACGCGACATCCCGGGGGGTATTGTCCAGTTCCCGGGGATTGAGATAAGAAATATTCATCATGAATTTTGTAACCCTATCACGATATCGAGCTTTGTCAACAACGGAGAAGATATCGATGATCGGGGCGCGTATGGACAAGGAGCAAGGACGCAGGGTATTCTTTTGGGATGCTTTTCGTGGCTGAAAATGAATGCCGCGATGGGTCATCATTCGAACCTATCTGATCGGGTCCCTGTGAAACAGGCATTCTGGGCGATTCTCGCGACACTTCTCTTTTCTCTCTCGACCCCCTTCACCAAGATCTTCGCCGACCGCTACCCCCCGATCTTCCTGTCCGCCCTTCTTTATGCGGGATCGGTCTTCGGAGCCGCCGTGGGGATCCTTCCCGCGCTTGGCTTGAGGCCCCAAATCCCGGGGGCCTTTCTCGGAAAAGGAGGCCTCTCCCGAACAGTCCGGTGGGCTCTGGCGGGGTCCATCCTGATCGGCGGGGTGGCCGCGCCGGTTCTTCTCGTCGTGGGCCTCGCCGGGGCCCAGGCCTCCCAGGGCAGTCTTCTGATGAACGCCGAGGGGATTTTCACCGTCCTGATCGCGGGACTTTTCTTCCGGGAGCCTCTGAACGCGCGGCTAATCTCGGGAACCCTTCTGGGAGGGGCGGGGTGCGCGCTCCTTTCCTGGAAGGGAACCGGTCCGGCGGGCCTCTGGGCTCTTCCCTTCCTGGGGGCGGCCCTTCTGTGGGCCCTGGACTCGAACATCCTCCGGTATCTGTCGGAGGTGAACCCCCTGGTGCTGACTGTCTGGAAGGGGGCCGGATCCGCGCTCCTGCTCTTTTTCCTGGCCCTCGCCACTGAAAAGTTCCCGGAGCCCTCCCCGGAACTTCTGGCCGTGCTTCTGACGGGAGCGATCGGGTACGGGGCGAGCCTGGTCTTTTTCATCCGCTCGATCGGCCGGATCGGGGTCTCCCGGACGGGGGCCTGGTTCTCGTTTTCCCCGTTTATGGGGGCGATTCTCTCGCTGGTCTTCCTTCGGGAGCCGGTTCCTGCGATCTTTCCGGTCGCTTTCGGGATTCTGCTGGTCGCCGCGATGCTTCTTCAGGAGCCTTCAAGAGACCCGGGAACAGAACAGATGGGGAAGAATTGACGGGGGGAAGTTGTCAGGGAAAACGGTTGTTCCGGTAGTCGTCGATGGCCTGTTCGATCTCCTCCCGGGTGTTCATGACGAAGGGCCCGTAGGCCGCGACGGGCTCCCCGATCGGCCGCCCCGTGACGAGGATCAGACGGGAAGGGCGGTCGCCTCCGGAAAGAACCAGACCATCGGGGGCGGGAAGGGAAGGGGTTGCGAGGACGGCCAGTGTATCCGGAGGAACCTCCGTTCCTCCTGCCCGGATAGCGCCGTCGATAGGGTAGAGGAAGGCGCTCCGTCCGGAGAGAAGACCTCCCGGAAGTGTCAGGGTCCCTTCGGGAGAGAGGAGAATGTCGGCGTAAAGAATGTGGGTCAGGGGATCGGTGAGGGCCCCCTCGTGGCCCGCCCAGCTGCCGGCCAGGAGGCGGATCTCCGCCTTGCCCTCCCGCAGGAGGGGGATCCGGGAGGGGAGGATTTCCCGGTATTCCGGGTCGGTCATCTTTTCCCGGGCGGGAAGATTGATCCAGAGCTGGAAGCCGCTCATGCGCCCCTCGGTCTGCTGCGGCATCTCGGAATGGATGACCCCCCGGGCGGCCTTCATCCACTGGGCCCCTCCGGAAACGAGATCCCCCGAGTGTCCCATGCTGTCCCGGTGAAGCATGTGGCCTTCGAGAAGATAGGTGAAGGTCACGAAGCCCCGGTGGGGATGGTCGGGGAAGCCCGCGATGTAGTCTCCGGGCCGCGTGCTGTTGAAGTGATCCAGCATCAGAAAGGGATCGAGGCTCCTGAGGGCCGGGGTGCCGATGGTCCGGTGGACCGTGACCCCGGCCCCTTCGGAGAGAAGCTGCGCCGGGATGAGACGCAGGGAAAGGCTCATGCGCCCCCTTCGACCTCCATGTTCTGGGACTCCGCCTCTCCCAGAGCCTCGAGAAGGATCTGGTAGGTCCGGGTATCTATCTTGTTTTCGGTCCAGGCCCGGTCGAGTTTTTCCATGAGGGTCTCCCACATGGGGCTCGAGACGGGTTCTTCGTCGAGATTCGCTGCGATATTCTTCGGGGCCTTCCTGTTCGGTCCGCTCATGCTCCCTCCACGTTGGTATTTTTTGCTTCCGCCTCGTTCAGCGCGTCCAGGAGAACCTGGTAGCTTCTCGCATCGATCCTGTTTTCGGTCCAGGCCCGGTCGAGCCGTTCCATGAGCTCTTCCCATCGGGCGCTTGAAACCGGCTCCTCCTCGAGATCGTCGGCGGTTGGCTTGGGTACGGGATGTCCTTTCGGCTGCTTCGCGCTCATGGGATCCTCCTGGGTTTGGGGTCGAGAGTTCTCTCAGGATAGACAGGTTCGGTTTCCGCTTCAAGCCTTTTTTAGCGGAAGCGGGCGAGATACCTCCGTTCGAAGAAGGATTTTGCGTTGTGCAAGAGGGGGTTTCTGATGAGAAAGTTCCGGGTGGGGGTCCGGTAGACGAGGGTGCCCGAGTCGAGACTGTCGACGACGCAGACCAGTTCGACCCGGAACTCCCGTGTTCCCTGTCTTCCTTCGAGAAAGGCGGCGATGTTGTCGGCGGCGGTTTCGGCCTGGAGATCGGCCGAATGTCCCTGCTTCGGCATCCAGTCAGGTCCTGGATAGGCCCCGCAGTCTCCGGCGACGAAGGTTCCGGCCCATCCCTCCACCTGGCAGGTCTTCCCGGCCTTGATGAAACCACCCGGCGACTGGGGGAGGGAGGTCGAGGCCACCCAGTCCGCTCCCCGGAGACCCGGGGTGAAGACGATCAGGTCGGCGGGAAACTGGTCCGTTTCGGTCGTGACCCCCTCCGGGGAGAAGGATTTCAGCTTGGATCCGAGATGGGTCGGAATGTTCCGGCGGGCCATCTCCGCCAGGAGATTTCTGACGGCCTTGGGTCCGAGGCGGTTGCCGGGCTCCGGAGAGGGACTGAAGAAGGTGAGGGCGATCTTTCCACGGCGGCCGGTCTTCCGAAGCCAGGTGTCGAGGCCGAAGAGAAGCTCGAAGACGGGCCCTCCCCGGACGGCAGAGGGCTCCTGGGGGTTGCCGGCAAATCCCAGGGCGATCGTGCCGCTCTCCATGCTCTCGATTTTCTCCCGGATGGCGAGAGCGTCCTCGATCCCCTGGCAGACCGAGCGGCTGTGCTCGATGCCGGGAAGCTTCCGGAGAGTGGCCGCGCCGGTGGCGATGAGAAGGGCGTCGTTGGCGTGGCGCCCCTTGTCGGTTACCACGGTGCGCCCCTGATCCTCGATTCCCGTCACCGTCTCGGGAATGTGCCGGATCCGGTGTTTCCGGAAGAAGGATTCGAGTGGGATCCGGAGGTCGGCGGGAGAGCGGAGGCCGGTGGGGATCCAGATGAGGCCCGGATAGTAGAGAAACTCGGGCCGGGGCGAAATCAGGGCGATCTCCGTCTCCTTCGCCACCTTTTCCCGAAGGGCCCGGGCGGCCGCCAGACCTCCGAAGCCTGAGCCGACGATGATGATCCGTTTCATGGAATTCTCCTTCTTATGGTGAAATCGTTTCCCCGATGGTTCCATTGTAGGAGGGCGAGGAGGTTGCCGCAAGGCAAGGCGAGAGGGGTCGGGGGAGAGACTGTTCCGGTGATGGAATGGAAAGGCCGGGATTTCCGGAAAGATTGACTTAGAAATAAGGAAGGCCTGTTACTGGATGACAAAACACCCCTGGCCCGAGTTGCTTGACGGAGAACAGGTGGATGTCCAGCTGAGCCCGATGTTGTGTCCGTAAAGAAAGGCCGGGAATCCCAGGTCGAGGAGGCCGGACTGAAACCCGGGGGCTCCCAGGCTCGAAAAGACAAGATTTCCTGTCGAGAACAGAGTGTAGGCGTTGACGATGAAAAATGAAAATGAGGTGGAGGCCCCGTTTGCGGAAGAAAGCGTTGGCTGCAGGAAAACGGGGGATTTGGGACAAAACCACTGGCTCTGATAGATTGTGCATTGGTGAATGGCGCTGTCGTCGAAATAGAAGTTGGAGGATCCCGAATCGAAAAAAGCGGAGTAAGAATTCACATCTAATGTCGCGTTGATCTCGCCATGATCGTCGGTCTGAAGGAGTGTTCCGGACGGGGCACCGAAGGTAAGGGTTCCCGTGATCGTCGGAGCCCCTATCGTAGGTGAAACGGAAGGAAACGAGAGTAATACTCCGTCATTATTGTCAGAGAGAAGATAAACGGGGTTCTGGACCATGTCCGATAAGGAAAAATTTACATTATTGTAAGTATTTCCTTCATAATCATAATAGGTCCCGAAGTCATATTGCGGAAACAGCACCCCCAGAATTCCGTTTATGTAAGGTTCGAAGGGGGCGGAGGAGCTTCCGCTTGTGCAGGAAGAGGGGGCTGTGAGGGTGGAGTTCGAGATCTGGACCGGAACCGTGACCGGAGTGGTTCCGAGGGACACTGTAGCGGTCACCACGGGCCCGAAATTGTACCCCGATTCGAAAGAATAGCACTCGTAGAGCGGCTGGCCCCCGATCTGCTCCTGGGGAAGCTCTCCGGCGATGGGGAGGGTGTGGGAGAGCCGGAGCCCGGTCGATCCGAAATCGACGAGAATGTTGGGCACGTCCTGGCAGGTGGAGGTGTTCGGAATGCAGATGTGAAGCGTCACGACTGGGGTGTTCACATTTCCGCTGAATGTCGATTCGTTGACTGGGAGCGTGGTGGCGGTGGGTGCGGGGGTGGAGGGGGAAGACGAAGAACCGCCGCATCCCGAAAGTGAGAGGAGAATTGCGAGAATCCCACCCGTTCCGAAGATGCGACGCGTCATGGTGCGATCCGGATCCGGGAGGGCGCCAGCCCCGAAGGAAGGCGCGTGGGGTCCCACGCCGCCCCGGCATGGATGCGGGAGGTTCCGATGGAGGTCACGACAAGGCGGTCGTCCTGGAAAAGGAAGCGATGGCGGTTCGGCGTCCGGTTGACCGTCGGAAGATGGCTGTAAAGTTTCCCGAGAAGGGAGGGGAGATCGGGCCGGATCGATCCCTTCCAGGCGACGGCGAAGGAGCGGCCCCCCGCGTCGAAGAATTCCCGGACCGTCAGATCGTGGGCGGGTGCGCCCGGTATGGAGGAGGGCCGGGACAGGTGATAGGTGAGGGCCGAGTAGCCGGTTCGCCGGTCGGTCCGGACAAGGGTCATTCCCTGGGACTGGGCCTTGGCCAGGGCCTCCGGGCGCAGATCCCCGATTCCCGCCAGGGCCGGCTGGGGGAGGAGCCCCGAAAGGAGAAGGATTCCAAGAACTGTTCCCGGGAGGGACAGGGATCCCCCCTTCTCTGGACGGGGAAGAGCCCCGGGAGCAGGCGAACCTCGGAGCCTTTCCCTTCGAAGGCAAAAAAGGAAGATGAATCGCCCGATCGCACCGCCAGCGGGGAAAGACCATCCCCGGCCTCCCGCCGTTGGCGCTGCGATCGGGGTGAGTCGGGGATTCTGGCGCGCCATGCGATCACCTCCGGTCTGGGTCATGGTCTCCTAGTGTAGCGCAAACGGAAAGCGTCTGGGAATCTCGAAGAGTCCCCAGAGGAAGGCGATCAGCAGGAGGGCGGCCCCGGTCCGGGCGTAGTCCGAAAATCGGTACTCGCCCGGTCCCCAGGTCAGGGTGTTCACGGGATGGGAGAAGGGGGTGAGAAAGGCCATGGTCGCCGAGAAGGCCACCCCCATCATGAGGGGATAGGGGGAAAGATGAAGGGCCCGGGAGAGGTCGATCGCGATCGGGGCCATGATGAGAGCCACCAGATTGTGCGAGAGAAACTGGACCATGAGGGCGGTCGTTCCCATGAGAAGCGCCAGAAGAAGGGTCGGAGGAAGGGCATGGCCCTGGGTTGAGAGCAGTCCCGCCACTATCTGTCCCAGCCCCGTCTGGGAGATGGCCCAGCCCAGAGGGAAAAGTCCCCCCAAAAGCATGACCACCCGCCATTCGATCGCATTTTTCGCCTCCTCGATGGTGAGGCATCCCGTGAGGACCATCAGGATGGCCCCCGAGACGGCGGAAAGGGTCAGGGGGAGCCAGGCGAAGACATTGCTGAGGACGACCCCGCCCAGGATCAGAAGCGCGATGACGGCCTTGTCCGAACGGAAGGTCTCCCGCTCGAAGAAGTCGAGATAGAGGAAAATGTTCCGCACGGAGAGCGCCTCCACCGCCTGGCGGGGTCCCTGGATCAGGAGAAGGTCGCCCGGTTCGAGAGTCAGGTCCGACAGATCCCCCGGGATGCGGCGCCCGTCCTCCCGGTGGATCCCCACGATGTCGACCTCGGGGGGGAGAAGGAAATGGAGGGAGGAGACCTTGCGTCCGATCATCCCGGAGCGGGGGGAAAGCATCGCCTGGGCCAGGATCCAGTCCTCCGACTCCAGAAGGCGGTCGAGCATGGGAACCTTTTCCCCCTTCCCCTCAGAGGGCAGGCTGTGCTGGACGGGAAGGAGTGAGAGCCCCCGGATGTCGCCCAGCCGGTGGAGCTGGGTGAGGGTCGCCACCACGTGGAGATGCAGGCCCTGGACCATGATCTCCCCTTCCGGAGAGGATTCCTGCGGAGGAGGGGGAGACTCCGGGACGGCCGGCGGTGCGGATTTGCGGGACCAGTCCCAGGAGGCCCGGAGGAATGACTGGGCCCTGGCCCGGGCCGTGAGGATCCGGGAGGTGTGGGCGATCCGGAGCGATAGCCCGATTTCCTTCTGGAGGGGGGACTCATTGAAACGCTTGCCGAGGTAGGGAAAGTCGGCCCCCAGGACCAGTTCGAGATCAAAGGTCCGTTCCTCCTCGGGGGAGACGGGAGAAGGGCGCCGCTCGGTCCACTGGAAGAGGCGTCCCCCGGTGAGGCCAAGGTAGAGAAGGCCCAGGGCGAAGGCCCCGGCCCCGATGGGCCAGAAGTCGAACATCCGGAAGGGATGGAATCCCTGTCCCTCAAGGTAGCCCGAGACCACGATGTTGGAAGAGGTTCCGATCAGGGTGGCCGAACCTCCCAGGATTGCAGCGTAGCCCAGGGGAAGAAGAAGCGGCTTTTCGGAGAGGCGGGCCTCCTTCATGAGGGAGAGGACGACCGGCAGAAAGAGGGCGGTGGTGCCGGTATCGTTCAGAAACATGGAGAAGAGGCCGACCATTCCCAGGATTCCCGGAACCAGGAGCCCCGGGCGCCTTTTCCGGAGAGCCTCGAGCAGGAGGGCCGCCTTCCGGACGACCTTGGTCCGCGAGAGTCCTTCTGAAAGGATGAATAGGGAGACGATGGCGATCACCGCCGGTTCCGAGAAGCCGGAAAAGGCCTTTTCGAGGGGCAGAACTCCCGTCAGCGACAGTACCACCGGAACCCCGAGCACCACGATCTCGAGGGGAAGGAGGCGCATCGAGAGCAGGACGATGACGAAAAAGGTCAGAGACCCGACGACGATGATCGGCATGGTTCTCCCGAAGGTGAAGGGATCGGCGGAACGAATGGGGGAAGGATACCATTTTTGGCCCCTCTCTGTGTTAGTCTTGAAAGGCGGCCGGCGGAATCGTGCCGGGGTGGCAGAGACAACTCCCTTTCGGAGGAATGCGTTGAAGAAAGTCCTCGTCGCGATGCTGTGTGGGTTGGAGATGGTCCTGGGGGGATGTTCATCGGGCGGGCAGGGATCGGGCGGGGGAGGAGAGCTCCCGGCCTGGGTTTCCTCACTCCATGCACCCCCCGACGTCTACCGCGCGGTCGGATTCGGACAGGGGGAGAGGATTCCGGATGCGGTCGCCTCGGCCCGGAAGAACGCCCTTCTCCAGATCGTCGAAAGTTCCTTCGGAGAGACGGTCCGCTACCGGTACCAGAAAGCGGGAGTCCGGGAGGGATTGTCGACCTCCGCCTCGGTCCACGACTTCTACGACGCGGCCTCCTCCGGAAACCTTTTCGGTCAGCGGGTGGTCCACAACGCGGTCCGGCCTGCGGGAGAGGGATATGTGGCCTACGTGATGGTCGAGGTGGCCAAAAAGGACATCCGGCGGGCCTATGCCGCTTTCCTGAAGGAACGGAGGGCCCGGCGGGATCTCCGGCTCGCCGAAACACGCGGGGCGGTTCTCCTCGAAACCGGCCATTACCGGCGGGCTCTGGCCTTCTATCAAAGGAAATCCCGGCGGGAACCGGGGAACGACGTATGGTGGATCGGAATCGGCGCCGCCCTCTATCGTCTGGGGGACTATGGAAAGGCACTCTCCGCGACCGACCGCGGACTCCTTTTGAACCCCCGCTCCTTTTACGGGTACTGGAACCGCTCGAGCATCCTCGAAAAACTGAACCGTCGGAGGGAGGCGGCGGAGGCGGTCCGGATGGCCTGCCGGCTTCGACCCTCCGATGCCTGCACGCGGCGTCTCGAAGAGGCGGAGATGAACGTTCGGTAGGGGATTACTCCGGGCGGGAGGGCACCCGGGAGGGGGATGGGCGGAAGCCGTCCCGGATTTTGAGAAGCAGGGGGCGGAGCGTCCCCATCTCCTCGGGGGTGAGGCTGCGGGTGAAGTAGCCTTCGAGGTGCTTGATGTGGCGGGGAAAGACCTGCTCGAAGAGGGTCTCGCCGGCCGGGGTGAGCCGGATGATCTGCCCTCGCCGGTCATTGGGATTCTGTGTCCGGGAGATCAGATTTTTCTTTTCGAGGCGGGTCAGGACTCCGGTAAGGGTCCCCTTGGTGACAAGGGTCTCCCGGGCAAGATCGGTGCAGCGGAGTCCCTGGGTCCGTCCCAGCGTGACGATGACGTCGAACTGTCCCCGGGTGAGTCCCATCGAGGCGATGTGGCGGTCGGAAACCTGCAGGAAGGCCTGGTAGGCCTCCACAAGGGGCCTCAGGACGATCAGGTAGTGCGGTGAGGGGAGAGGGGAGAGGGTGTCCCCCGCCGGATCTTCCCCCAGAGAGGATTTATTTGACAGTGATCGTGCCACGCGCCGTCCTTGGATGAAAATCTCCGAAGTAGTCGTACCTTCCCGTGCCAAGCCCCGAAACGGGGATTTCCACCGTCTGCCCCGGCCGGACGACGACCTCGAAGGCCATGTCGTAGCTTTCGAACTCCTCCACCGATTTTCCGAAATTCGTCACGCGGAAGAGAAGGGGCGTTCCTTTCGGAACCTCCCGGACCGCCGTTTCGAACCGGTGGTGGCGAATCGCCACGTCGATGCGGAGCGGAGAAGCGGCCAATGAGGAGGCCATTCCCGAAAGAAAGAAACAGAGTGTCATGCAAAGAGCCAACCCTGTCTTCTTTGTCCGCAAGAATGCCATAATTTTATCGTAATCTATTTCCGGAAAATTATCAATTTGGAAGATTCTGTTTCGAGGTCCCGTCATCGGCCCTTCCTGAACGCCTGGGTGCTTTCGCGCAGGGAGTCCCGGTGGGAACGCAGCCACCAGAGCATCATGACGATCGTGTAGGTGAAGGTCGTCAGGACCACCGTCAGGGAGGGGCGTGCGCGGTACCCGAAGAAATCGGCCATGAAGCCCCCGAGAAGGTTGTGCTCGCTCAACAGTCCGCTCGAATCCCAGACCTGGCTGACGAGAGGCGGAAGGGCCCCGATCATGACGAGCCGTCCGACTCCGGCCGAGATCATGCCGGCCGCGAAGAGAATCAGAAGGATGGATGTGACGGAAAAGAAGGTGTGGAGGGGAATCCGGACAAGTCCCCGGAAGAGGAGCACCACGATGCCGATGCCGGCGGCCAGCCCTCCCAGCCCCCAGAGCATTTCGGAGAGGGACGCCCCCCCCATCTGGGTGGCGATCCCCCAGAGAAAAAGGATGGTCTCGAGTCCTTCCCGGAAGACGCCGAAAAAGGACAGGAGAAAAAGGGCTCCGTGCTCCCCCGAATCGAGGAGGGTGTTCACCCGTCCGGAGAGCTGGCGGGAGAGGTCCTTCCCGTGGTAGTGCATCCAGACCACCATCGTGGTCAGGAAGAAGGCCGCGAGAAAGAAGACGAGAATGTCGAGTTCGTTCCGGAGTGGGCCGGATAGGGTTGCCACAAGATCGCGGGAGCCCGCCAGGACCGCAACGCAGAGGAGAAGGGCGGTTCCCACCCCGGCGATCACGTACTTCCGGTCGTTTGGGCGCCCCGCCTTCCTGATCGCCGTCAGAAGGATGCCGACCAGGAGGGAAGCCTCGAGGGATTCCCTCATGACGATGAGAAAGGTTTCCATGAAGGGTCTCCTTTCATGAACATGATAATCACTATCACTTTTTATTCTAAACATTAAAATCGGTTGCGTCAAGCACCTGAGGCGCCCGAAGCGGAGACCGCCGGATTCAGGAATAAAGACTGACGGCCGAAAAGACTTGAAGGAGATCTTCACGAATGATGGGAAAGGAGGGAGTGTGCCATGAATTTTCGAACCATCAGTGTTCGGCTCGGACTTTCGATGGTCTTTGCCGGGGTGCTTCTGGGGGTGTCCCTGTGGATCGCCCTTTCCGGAATGGCGACCTACAGACGGGATGTTCAGCGGATTTTTTCCGGGGATCAGGCGCTTGTCGATACCTACGGAAACATCCTCTCCTCGGCCATTCTCTATGAAATGGCCCTGAGAAATCAGCTGATCGTCCCCGGGGATCCGGTTTCCAGAAGAAACCTCGGAAAATTTCGGACCATGGTTCAGGAAGAGATCGAACAGGGACGGAAGATTCTGGGTCGGGAGAAAGGGGATCCCTCCAGTCTGAAAGTGGAAAAGCGCTTCGAGGCGCTCTCCCGGACCTTCAGGCACCACGTCGGAACCGTCTCGGCCATCCTGGACATCAGTGGCCGGGATCCCTCCCGGGCGATCTCCCTTTTGCGAGGCGACGAACTTTCGGAATGGCGGAAGATCCGCCGGACGCTCCAGCATCTGACCGCCCTTTCCCAGCTCCGGATGGTCCGGAAGGACAAGGAGCTGTCGCGCACCTATCGACGCACGATGCGCCTCGCGGCCCTCTCTGCGCTGGTGGGGTTTTCGTTCTCCTTCGTCATGCTAGGTGTGGTCTATTCCCGTTTCCGGCGGGGGATCCGCGACTCTCTGTCGATCACCGGGAAGCTGTCAAGGCTCGATCTGTCGATGGTCGCCGAAGACCGCCATCGGGACGAGTTCGGAGAGATCGTCACGAAGATCCACGATGTCCTGCTCGAGTTCCGGAAGATTCTCGAGTCCATCCGGGATATCGAGGAGGTGCTGTCCAGGCGCGCGAAGGAGCTGAACGGCCTTTCGGAAACTGCCGGCGGCAACGCCCGGGGCATTCAGTCTTCGGCCGACGGGGTCGTCCGCGTCTCCGAGCAGCTGGAGAGCACCATTCTGAAGACCCAGGAGCTGACGGGGAAGACGTCGGAGGAGGCCCGGTCCGTGGTGGCCGTCGCCAGCGAGGGGGTGCGTATCGGAGAGCGGTCGAGGGGCGCCTTCGGTCAGATCCTCCGGAACATCCGGCAGACGCGGGAAGCCCTCCTCCGCCTTTCGGAGTCGGTCTCCCGGATCGGGATCGCGACGCAGGCCGTCCAGGAGATCGCCGGTCAGACCAATCTTTTGGCCCTGAACGCCGCCATCGAGGCGGCCCGGGCGGGGGAGGCGGGACGGGGATTCGCGGTGGTCGCCGACGAGGTGCGAAAGCTCTCCCTCCGGAGCGCCGTCTCCACGGAGGAGATCGAGGAGGTGGTCAAGGCGATCGAGCGGATGTCCCGGGAAACCAACATGCTGATGGAACAGGCCGAGCAGGCGGTCTCTCAGGGAAGCGAAGCCAATGAGGAGACGGGCAGGGTCTTCGTGATGATCCATTCGGCGGTGGCGAAGCTTCCGGATCTGATGGAACGCGTGGAGCAGTCCTTCAGGGAGATCCGCAAGGAAGAGGAAGTCTCGCGCGGGGCGGTTGGGCAGATCGAGGCGAGGGTTGAGGATCTGGTCCGGGGCCAGACCGCCCTGGAAGAGGTTTCCCGGGAGCTTGGCATCCAGTCAGAGGCACTCGAGCGCCTCGTCGCCCGCTTCACCCTCTGAGGGAATCCCGCCTGGTGGCGGACGCCCCCCGGATCCCGGGTTCGACGCGGGCGATTGTTCCGGTTCCTCCATTTTCGCCGGAGGTGGAGTGTGCTAGACTGAGGCGGTTTCCGGGAAAAACGAATGTCTGAAAAGGGGGGATGATGCGCGTTTCCTTTCATGGGGCGGCCCGTTGCGTGACCGGCTCCTGCCATCTTGTCGAGGCCGGCGGAAAGAAATTCCTCGTGGACTGCGGGATGTTCCAGGGGGCCGACGACATGAGCCAGGAGAACAGCCATCCTTTCGGGTTCGACCCAAGGGAGGTCTCGGCAGTCCTTCTGACTCACGCCCACCTCGACCACTGTGGACGCCTTCCGCTCCTGGTCAAGGAAGGGTTCCAGGGCTCCATCATCGCCACCCCCGCCACGCGCGACCTGACCGCCATCGTCCTGATGGACGCCGCCCACATCCTCCAGGAACATGTCGAGCACCAGCAGCGCCATCACGAACATGTCGCGACGCCCCTCTATACGTTGGTCGATGTCTTCGACACGATGCGGTGTTTTCAGAAGGCCGTCCGATACGGAGAGACGATTTCCCTCGCACCCGGGGTCGATGCGGTCTTCCGGGACGCCGGCCATATCCTGGGATCGGCCTCGGTCCAGATCACCGAGACTTTGGAAAACTCCCGAACCCGCATTCTCTTTTCTGGGGATCTGGGCTCCTCCGGCCGCTCCTTTCTCGCTCCCCCCGACCCGCCCGCGGACTCCGACGTGGTGGTCATGGAGACGACCTACGGGGACCGGAACCACCGCTCGTACGCCGACTCGACCGCCGAGCTCCGCGATCTTATCTCGGAGACCTTCCGGCGGGGAGGGAACGTTCTCATCCCGACCTTCGCCCTGGAAAGGACGCAGGAGCTTCTCTTCCTCTTCAGGAAATGGGATATCGAGGGATTTTTCCCGGAGGGGAGCCGGATCTTTCTCGATTCTCCCATGGCGATCCGTTCGACCGACGTCTTCGAGCGCTACTCCGAAAACTTCGATGCCGAGATCCGGGATCTCCTGTCCAGGCACCTCGATCCCTTCCATTTCGACCGCCTGACCCTGGCCCGGAGCACGGACGACTCCCGGCGCATCAACGAGTCGAAGGGGCTCTCCCTCATCCTGGCCGGCTCCGGCATGCTCTCGGGCGGACGCATGATGTACCATCTCGAGCGGGAGATCGACAACGCCCGCTCCTCCCTGGTTTTTGTCGGGTACCAGAGCGTGGGGACCCTGGGGCGGGAACTCGTGGACGGAGCGCGGACGGTCAAGATCTTCGGAAAGGAACGGGAGGTCCATATCAACCGGGCCATGATCAACGGTTTTTCGGCCCACGCCGACCAGCGCGATCTTCTCGACTGGTGCCGGAAGATGTCCGTCCCCGAACTGGCCATCCTGGTCCACGGCGAGGAGCGGTCGATGGAGGGTTTCCGGAAGGTCCTTCCCCAGGTGGGATGGTCCCATGTCACCCTGCCGGAGATGGGGGAATCCCTCACCCTCCCTCCCCGATACCTTTAAGGTGACCCCCATGAACTTTTTTACCGGGACTCTTCTGTTCCATGGCTGACGCTTCCCTGCTCCACCGCCTGGTCCGGATCGCCCGCATCCGTCCCGCCCATCCGATGATGGAGGTCTGGGAGGCGCGGGAAGGGACGGCGGTCCGGGGGCTGACCCTCGCCTACGGGGAGGTTCTGGACCGGGTCATCGGAAAGGCCCGGGAGTTTTCCCGGGAACTCTCCCCCGAAGAGCGCCTCGTGGCCCTCTGCCTTCCCCCCGGGCCGGAATTCGTCGTGAACGACTTTGCCCTTATGGCCGCCGGCCGGATCCCCGTCCTGATCGACCATCTCCTTCCGCCCGAGGGTGTCCGGACTCTTCTCGAGGATTTCGGGATCACGGCTCTGGTCGCCTCCGATCCGGAGCTCCTCCGGACTCTCGGATCGGCCGGGACTTTCAGGATCCTCTCCCCCGCCCTTTCCCCCCCTCCCGGGGCGCCGGAGGAT
>DAIBSV010000220.1 GCA_027415455.1 Nitrospirota bacterium
CGCTATTTTGCGGATATGACCCGAACCCTCTTCAAGGGCGAGGTGGCCCCCCAGCATCGGGCTCTCTACGAGGCCGTTCTCTCGGCTCAGGAGCGGGCCATCGCAAAGGCCGCACCGGGAGTCGATTCCTCCCTTCTTCATCAGGCGGTGGAGGACCGCTTTGCCGAACTGGGATACAAGACCGGCGAGGTCGAGGGAAGAATGGAAGGCTTCTTCCACGGAACGGGACATGGGGTCGGCCTCGAGATCCACGAGGCTCCCAGGGTCGGAAAAACGGGCGTTCCATTGCAACCGGGCCATGTCATCACCGTCGAGCCGGGTCTCTATTATCCCCGTCTTTCTGGAGGTGTCCGGATCGAGGACATGCTCTACATCACCGAGTCGGGAGCCGAAAACCTCACGACCTTTCCCAAAGACTGGTCGTCGGTCTCCATTCCCTGATGGACACACATCTCCTTGTCGGATCCGGGGGAGAGACGGGACGATCCCTAGCCGGCAAACTCGCCAAAGAGGGACATAAACTCGTCATCACCACCCATCGGCTTCTCCCTTCAGACTCTTTTCCATCCTCGACGATCCAGTGGGATTTTTACTTTCCGGACAAGGGAAAGGCCGCACTTGATAAGGCACTCGGGCCCGATTCCCTCGCCAGCATCTCCCTGTTCGCACACCCTCCTTTCCGGAGAGAGACCCCCTCCTCCGGGACACGGGAGGGGATCCTTTCCCCTTTTTCGTCATTGATCAGCCTTCTCGATCATCTCCACCCACGTCTGGCGACGGGAAGCCTCCTCCTGTTTTTCGTTCCCTCCCTCTCCCGCCACAGAGCTGATGGTTACCTTGGTCCCCGTCTCTGGGTCGGGGCCCTGCAGGGGCTCATTGGGGAGTGGAGCCGGAATCGTGAGGGCATTCTTGTGACAGGCATCGAATCGTTGATTTCGCCCGGACGATCAACCCCCCACATGACTCCGGAGATGGTGGAGAGGATCGCTGGCCGCACGTCCCGGGGCCGCCTCGCCACAGCGGATGAAATCGCAGACTTTGCCGCCTGGCTGATTCGCTCCCGGAGCCCCCTCTTTCATGGCCAGATCCTCCAGACGGAGGGAGGACCCTACTTCTGATCGCCAGAGGTCCCTTCCCGCCCGCTTGACCCGGACCTCTTTTTCCCACAGGATGGAATCATCGCCCCATCCTCCCGGAACCATCATCAAAGGAGTCCCCAATGATGAAAGCCGTCCAGGTCCAGGCCAAAGGTCAACCGTTTTCCGTCACGGAACTTCCCGAACCTCATCCCCGGGCAGGCGAAGTCCGGATCCGGGTGTTGGCCTGTGGAATTTGCCACAGCGACATGTTCGTGCGGGAAGGAACCTTCCCCGGAATCTCCTATCCCAGGATCCCGGGCCACGAGGTAGTTGGGGATATCGATGAAGTCGGGGATGGAGTTCAGGAGTTCCGGAAGGGAGAGAGGGTCGGAGTTGGCTGGCACGGAGGCCACTGCTTCACCTGTCCCGCCTGCCGTGCCGGGGACTTCATCCTGTGCTCCCGGGGCCGGATAACGGGGATCTCGGGGGATGGAGGCTATGCCCAGTTTATGGTCGCGCCCGAAGAGGCCCTGGCCCGAGTTCCGGGAGGGATGGATCCCGCCCAGGCGGCGCCTCTCCTTTGTGCCGGAGTCACGACCTATAACAGCCTTCGCCATGCCGGAGCCATGCCTGGAGATCTCGTAGGGGTTCTGGGCGTGGGAGGTCTAGGCCATCTGGCCATTCAGTTTGCCCACAAGATGGGATTCCGGACGGTCGCCCTGTCCTCCGGACCAGAAAAGGCTGAACTGGCCCGCTCTCTCGGAGCCCATGACACCATCGATACGCGTTCCGAAAACCCTGTGGAAGTTTTGGCGAAGATGGGCGGAGCCCGTGTCATTCTGGCCACAGCTCCAAACAGCGCCGTCATCAGTCAACTCGTCGACGGACTCGGACGAAACGGGAAAATGGTTCTTCTGGGGGCGGACATCGAACCGATGAAGCTCTCTCCTTTGCAACTGATCGGCGGAAGAAAGACTCTGGCCGGATGGCCGTCGGGAACGGCGCTCGATTCCGAAGAGACCTTGAACTTCGCAAAACTTGCCGGTATCCGGGCCATGGTGGAATGTTACCCTCTGGAAAAGGCCGAGGAGGCGTACCGGGTCATGATCGAAAATCGGGCGCGATTCCGGGTCGTCCTGACCATGAATTGATTTGAGATCAATGCTCTTTTCGGGACGAAAGAAGCGTCCCGGCCCGAATACGCGGTTGTCTCACCCGGAATCAATGGATCCTCCAGTTTAAATGGTTCTGTTTTGCTGGCTTCTTCACCAAGCCAAAACAAGAATCCAGCTTTTAGGATCGCCCTTAGACGATCGCTTTTCCCCTTGACGTTTAGCGCTTAGACGAAAAAAGAGAACTTTTGCGCTTGCTGATCGTGACCTGATCTGGTCAGAATCATGGGGAACACCTCCAGTCCAAGCCATTCGTCATGAAGGGGTCTCCAGATCATCTTTTGACGACATCCTCCAGGGAGAAGGCTCAAGAATCTCTGACCAACGGGCTTCCATTCCGACAAAATCGGGGCCATGAGGGATTTTGTCGCCGATCTTTTATCAGAAAAACGCCGTAAAACTCCGGACTTCAGGCCGGAGATATAAGGCGTGCTTTGGTGTGTTAGAATGGGAGCCATGAAACACCTTCGAGCATTCAAATTTCGCCTCGTTCCGACCGCCCAACAGGATGCCCTCCTGTCCCGCCATGCGGGATGCGTCCGGTTCGTCTGGAACAAGGCCCTCGACCTCCAGAAGAAGCGTCTCGACGCCGGGATCCCCCTCCTGTCCTACGGGGACTTGGCCAAGCTTCT
>DAIBSV010000221.1 GCA_027415455.1 Nitrospirota bacterium
ACCGCGTCCAGAATCTTCCGGAGGATCCTGGGGTCGTTTAGAAAATCCTTCTCGGAACCCTCTGAAACTGAGACCGCCTGCTTCTGCCCTTCCTCGCGACGACTGCCTCCCCCAAACAAACTCATGGAACTCCTCCGGAAGTGATGAATTGTTAGGAGCCGGAAACGCTCACCATGATACTCTTATCGGGACTTTTTTCAAAAGCTGAACATGAGCCACGGGTTATAGGGATTGAGGATGCGGGGGAGGGATCTCGGATGTCCAAATGAAAAAGGGAGAGGCCCGGGAAAACCTCTGATTTTCCTGTGAAGGGCCGGAGTCCCAGGCGACCGGAATGACTCCTGCGGAAAAATGCCGCGCAAGAGGCCTCGCCTCAGACGATCACCGGCTCGAAGCTGGCCAGGATCTGGACAAGACCCGGGATCCGCTCCTTGGCCCACAACCGTCCTCCACGGACATCCAGTCCCTTGAGAAGATGCAGTTCCCGCAACCGTCCCGGAGGGTCGAGCCGATCGAGGATCTCCCGGCCGACCTCCGGAAGGAAGCTCCAGTCCGGGATCTCCCGCTCAAGGACACTTTTCATGATTCGTTCCGTCCAGCGCGGAATGAGGGGATCTTCCTGCCCTTTGGCCATCTCGAGGGGATTCTGGGACCAGACCCCCGACACAAGCAGGAGGAGCCTTTTCAAACCGTTGCTTTCGAGCTTCCTGAGGGATTCCCCCAGAAGAGAGGCCTGCCTGACCCCCGAGAGTGACTGGGAGACAGGAACGACAGGAGTCACCCCTTCCGGGAGAAGAAAGAATAGGGGCACCGAGATCGCATGGTCCACGCCATGGATTCCTTCGGCGATGGAGATCCCCCGTGTGCGGGCGGAAGCCATCATACATCGTGCCAGGACAGGGTCTCCCGGAGGGTCGTACTGGTAATGATGGCCGAATCCGGCAAAGTCACGGGAGGAGCAGTGCTCGGGGGCGGCATCGACAAGGGTCACATGGCGGGTTTGCCACCCCGGCGTATAGGCAATGACCGCGGAAAAGGGTTCGGACGAGCGGGAGAAAAGCTCTTGCCGCAACTTCACGAACCCTCCCAGCATCTCCCGATCGGATCCAGCCTTCCAGGAGGACAGGAGATCCGGGCTGTGCGGCGCCATCACCGGCCAAATCTCCATCATCCCTCCTCCGTCTGGGCATTCCAGGGGGCTCCGTCCGGACGTCGGACCCCGACCACGGGACGTCCGGCCGGCCACTCCACGAACGGTCCCTCCGGGCTCGCCGGAAGGTTTTCCCCGATCCTCGGGTCAATGAGGGTGTCACCGCGTCTCAACCGGCCGAAGGACTTCGTGTCCCTGTCCCGGTTCCGGTTCAGGAGACGCAGACGAATGAGGGATCTCCCGTCGCAGAACAGCCCCCACGACAACCCTTTTTCCTTGTGAAGCGGGGAAACGAGACGCAAGGTAGGCCTGCTGTCCCCCTCGACCCTGCCCTCCCTCCGGGAAAGGAGCAAATAGGTCATCTTCAGGGAATCCTTGACGTGGCCCAGAGAGGCCGCGGTTCGGGTGAGGGCGGACGAAAAGGCCATCGGTCTGTCCTCGTGGCACCAGTCTCCCGGATCGTCGAGGGCCGGACAAGGGCCTCTCCGGTCGTTCGGACAGGGAGCGTCCACGCGAAGGTCCGGAAAGAGTATCATAAGATCGTCCCCAAGAGAGAGCAGGGAACGGGATGAGCGTTTGTCCGCCGGCTCGACGAGGACCATCATCCCTCCCGGAGACAGTCGGGTGAAAAGGGTGGCGAGCAGTTCACGGAACTCCGGCAGACGCGCTTCATTTTCCGCCAGAAGGTTGGCCATAGAGAGAAGATCGATCCCCCCCTCCACTTCTTTGAGGAGCTCCTTTGTCTCCGGAAGGAGGGCCGGAAGGAGACGAAGGCGGATGGGGCCGGAAGGACTCCACAGATCCGAAAAGTCCTGGAGGACGGCCATGGAGCGGTCGACGCACAGAAGATCGATCCCTGCCGCGTTCTCTGGAAGAAAACCCTCCGAAAGCCCACGGACAAACTCCCCGGTTCCGGTTCCGAGGTCGACCATCGACAGGCGCTTTTTTCCTTCAAAAGCCAGGAGGTTCCTGTTCCTGATCTCCCGGGAAATCGCAGCTCCCTTTTCGAAGCCCACCGTTCCGAAATACTCCCCGTAGGCCTTGCGGGATTCGGGATCGTCCATATACCCGGCGTCGAAGGTTCTTTGGGTGAATCCACGTGACAGCGCCTCGAGAACGGCCACCTTTCGACTCTTTTTGTTTCTCATCGCCCTCTGCTACAATAAATTTTTGACAATCACGACCGGGCCGGCAAAAAAACCACGGCCCTTTTTCCTCTCATTTCCTACCACAAGATTGGATTCGAATGAAATATCAAGCTCCCCGTGGCGTGAAAGATCTCCTCCCCCCCGAATCCGAATTGTTCCGCCTTCTGGAAGACGAAGTCCGAGAGGTCTTCGGCCGTTCCGGGTTCAGGGAAATCCGGCTTCCCCTTTTCGAGTCCGCCGACCTTTTCGCCCGATCGATCGGCGAGTCGACCGATATTGTGGAAAAGGAGATGTACCTGTTTTCCGGAAAAGGCGGAGAGTCTCTGGCTCTCAGACCGGAGGGGACTGCCTCCCTGATCCGGGCGGCGATCGAACACCGGCTGGCGGAGCCGGGACGTCTGGAAAGACTTTTCTACCAGGGTCCGATGTTCAGACACGAACGTCCCCAGGCCGGACGCCTGCGGCAGTTCCATCAGGCCGGAGCGGAAATTCTTGGCTCGTCGGACCCTGACGACGATGTGGATCTGATTGCCACGGTCAGCCGCCATGCGGGG
>DAIBSV010000222.1 GCA_027415455.1 Nitrospirota bacterium
GGGGGGCAAGAGAGGTTTGTCCCCACTTTATCAGAGGAAAAAGAGTTTGTCTATACCCTCAATATTGCGCTGTCGTGTTAAATCTCCATCACAAGGTTTAATCCACCGGCTTTAGCCGGTCCGCTTTAGGTGCGCCCAGCATGGGCGCGATCTTGAGGGTGAAAGTCCCTCCGTGAGTTGATCACAGCGAACGAAGCGAAGCGCAACTGCGCAAGGGTGACCGAGCATGGGGAGGAAGCGTGGAGCGAAACCGCGAGCCGATGAACAAAAACCAGATATGAGGCGGTACCGATCAAGGCGAGCAGGCCTAAGGCTGTAAAGCCTTCGTGATCAAGGAGAGGTGACGTAGATCTGGCGGTTGTGCGGGGAAGGATCGCGTTCTTACCTGGGGAGATCTCGCTTTATGCCCGAAATGGTAACGGAGAAATCCGGAGCGAGAAGTCAGCAGAGGCCGTAGTAGCTGCCACGAAGGAGTGAAGGGCCGAAGGAATCGGAGAGAATACTCCGTGATTCTCTGGATCGGAATGTCTCAGATGTTCGCTCAGCGAAGCTCGCCAAAGGGTGGGGGGAGGGTGAAGCCCAAGCCGGCTCTGGCAGTGAGAAATCCGTCCGGGCGGATCAAGACAAGGCAAACTCAGGCGGTGGCCGGGGGAACTCAAACGCATCGACCTCAACGATTCCAACCGCCCGGTGCGGACCCGCAAGCCAGGTGGTGTGGGAGGGGGGCAACCCCCCTATCCCGATTTCATGCGATGACGCCATCGAGAACTGGGGAATGTGGGTCTTGTCTTTATTTATTTTCGCTATTCTTGCTGGAATTTTTGCTTAATGGAGGTGGATCAGGATGATCCCCTCCCAGTCCTCCAGCCATGCAGAGATTTCCTTTGAATGCAACATTTTTAATTTTTTTTGTTTTATTATCGATTTCAAACCATGTTGTACAGTCTAATTTTATCGTTTGTGTACTTGATCCAGTCTCATTAGAGTTTCCGTATCCAGCATATCCATTAGTCCCGTAGTTAGTATAATAATATTGAGTATAATTCAATAATCGAGATTTATTATAGACATAGACTTTATTTTTATCCGGAGCAATCACCTCACTATTTGGATAGCCCCATCTATGGACGAGTTCATGACTGCTTTTTCCCACCCATGAATTCACTATTTTTTTGTAATCGGCTTCTGTTGCGCATCCGCCAATCAAAAAAACACATAAATATATTAATAGATAAAATTAAGTAGTTTTTTTATTGAAAATCACTTAATGTCCTCCAATCATCACGACGACCTCAAAGTCGACCAAGTCCATCCTGACCAGTAAACGAATACCCCTGTCTATAAAAGAGGATTGGCACGGCGTGTCAAATTCGGCCACCTTTCTTTAATCCATGAATCTGCAACAAGCCAAAAAAATGTTGGTAGCGTAGAATCCGGTAACTCCAACATCAAGGTTCTCACGGTGTCCTATTTCGACAGCTTAAGTGCGCCCAAGCTCTCATGACCATAACTTTCTGCTCACCCGGTGCGAGACCCGCATGCCGGATGGTGTGGTAGAGGAAGGCTAACTCCCTTCATGCCGATCGACTCAATCATAAATAAAAATGGAATCCTAAAAATACAGGAGTATAGGCTACAAAATTTCCGTTCGTATACCCCCAAGCAGGAATAGGATTAAGTTGAAAATAAACAGACATGTGGGAATACTCTGGGAAGGCATATTCAACGCCAACCCCTGGCAGAATTTCATATCCAAAACTTGGGCTTCCAATCTCTGGCACCACATCCAAATCTCCATAAAAGACAAAATGCTTTCTTTCTACGATAGGAACCATTCCTTCTATTTGGAATGTTGTTAGGTGAAAAGTATTTAAATATCCTGCACCTAAGAGATTATTTGTCCCTCCATACGACGAGCTGATCATTCCTACTCCTCCATCAATCCCGAACCATCGATTAAACCAATATCTAACATCAGTAAAACCAGAAAATAAGGCACTGTTGGCGGGTGACCAGCTCAATCCAAGTCCAATACTTTTATTATTAATATAAAGATCAGTAGAAGTGTTCTTTTGATCATTTGTCCCGGAAGGGGTTAAGTTCGTGGAATTATTTGGTGAAGGGAGATCGTTAGCATGGGAGCTTGTATTATTAAATAATAATGTAACAATCGCAAAAAAAACAATTAAAAAAATCTTTTTCATTCTATCCTCCTTTATCTATTCCATGAACGTAGTAATGAAGCATTGAAAAGTCGAGACATTAAATATATTGAATTATATTGCGATCGTCTTTCACCAGTACCTTTTCCTACTATATTGTTGACAACAGAAATAATCACATGTGGAGTATTATCAGAAAAAAAGGAAGAGGATATAATGCCTGGTAATAATTCTTCGAAACAGACAAGAAATAATACTTTTCTATGATCAATCATTCCAACACCTTTTGAAAATAAATGTGCATTTAAACCATGTGAGGAAAATGGAATCCATCCTGAAAGAGGAATGGGTTGTCGGGTAATGTAAACTGTACGATTTTTGTAACCAAAAGAAATTATTGCGCTATCATATCTTTTTCTATTTTTATTATTGCTATAATTTATGTATGCACCAGCCAGAATAATTGTCTTTTTTTGTTTTGCTTTTATTAATAGATCTGATGAGTTGGGACGAGCAACCAGCGTGACCGGATCGAGATAGCCCACATAGGTTTGGCGGATTTGGTCCGCACGCTGTTTGTTAGCTTCAGGGTCGTTGCCGTTGTCGATCAGACGCTGGAGGTTCTTGAGCACGGCGATTACGATGAGGCTG
>DAIBSV010000223.1 GCA_027415455.1 Nitrospirota bacterium
GAGCCGACGCTGGAAGATGTCTATTCCCGGATCGGCTTCGGACGATTGTCGGCCGGTACCGTCCTTCGGAAGCTCCTTCCGGGACAAGGCGGAGACCTCCTCGCCCCCCTGTCGACTCCGCTTCCCCTCAAGGAGCAAGTGCCCATCGTCGTCCGAGGCGGGGGGAAGGATCTTCTGATCGGCCTGGCCGGGTGCTGCAGCCCTGTTCCCGGAGAGGAGATCGTGGGGTATGTCACGCGTGGCCGCGGAATCATCGTCCATACCTCGGACTGTCCCAACCTCGTCCATCTGTCCCTGGAGCAGGACCGCCTCGTTCCGGCCGTCTGGGATTCCTCGAAAGATGCGATCTTCGACGTCCACCTCCGGGTATCGATGGAGGACAAGCCGGGAATGCTGGCCGCCGTCTCCGCCGTCATTTCGGAGCGCGGGGCCAACATCACCCATGCGGAGGTGAAGCAGGCCAAGCACCGAATGGGGGTCCTCGATTTCACCATCACCGTCGGGAACCTCGGCCATCTTCAAGAAATCATGACCCGCGTCCAGCACGTCAAGGGAGTTGTCCGGGTCCAGCGGGTGAAAACCTCCGGGGACCAAACCACCCCCCTTCACTTCTAACGAGATATCGGAGGTTCCATGGAGTCAGCCGGGCGGGACCGCCTGCTTGCCGAGCATATCCGGGCAAGGCCTCACCTGCGCGATATTTTTCAGTTTTATGAAAAGATCGAGGAGATCTGGAACACCTCCCACCCCGACGATCTTCTGGCCCTCGTCGACCTCCGGGACGCCTCCCTTCGGGAACGCCTCTCCCGTGGGGTTCCTCTGGTTGACCGACCTGCCTTTGCGCGTCTCGCCCTTCCCCAGACCGGCCAGCAGTTCCGCAAGATCATGACCGTCATGCGTCAGGGGGGAGGGGAGCGGGAGCAGTACGCCAACCGGATCGCGACCTTCATGCGCAATGGACGCAAATCGGAAGGGGAGGTGATCGCGGAGCTTCTGTCCCGCGAAGATGGCCATTTCGATGCCATCTCCGAAACGATGGAGGTGCCTCGTCCGCTTTTGGTGTATCTGCTCAAGATGTCGCTCAGGATCTCCTTCGAGCGTCTTCATGAAACCCTCATCGCCTTTCTGCGGACGCTTGAATGGGAATATACCCATTGCCCCGTCTGCGGGGCCCCTCCGGTGATCGGTCAGGCGGTCTCAAACGACCGGCGACGCTATTACTGCTTCTTCTGTTCCTTTCACTGGGAATCCTCCCCGATGGCGGGATGCCCTTCCTGCGGAGAGACCGATTCTGAGCTTTTCAACCTCCTCTACAAGCACCCCAACGAACATCAGGGGATCCTCGCCTGCGAGACCTGCCGGACCTATCTCAAGATGGTGGATCAGAGGGCCGGCCCGGATCTCTTGAACCCCGACATCCAGGAAGTTCTCGGGCTCCATCTGGACATGGCGGCCGGCGAGCTGGGCCTCCGGCCCTTGGGCCAGCCTCTGGTCCAGGCCGAGATCATTCGACGGCCGGGAATCGACGACTATCGACCGTAATCGGAAAAAATCCAGGCTTCATTGAAACAGCGAAAGGATCTGCATGGACGATACACCAAGCATTCCCAACATGATCGCCAACTACTCGATCATCATCGCCGGTCTTGTCATGACGGTCTTCATCATCTCGGCCAGCTTCTACTTCATCGTCCGCCGGGAGAAGATTCTTAACAAGCGCTTTCCTCCGGAGGAGCGGAAGGTGGATCCCTGGGGCTATCCTCTCGAGGACAAAGCCAAGGACAACAAGAAAAACTCTCCTGACGACCACGGTGCTTGACAGTTTTTCCCCATCCTGATATATTTTTAGCACTCAATGTTTTCGAGTGCTAATTCGTGAGGGGAGAGGGGTTGTGGACAGGTCGGAATTCAGGGAGGAGCTGGACCAGAAAAAGTGGCAGGTTCTGTCCGCAACCGTTTCGGGATACATCCGGTCCGCTCTTCCAGTCGGGTCGCAATTCGTGACCCGATCCTTCGGATTGCCTTACTCTCCCGCCACCATACGCAACATCATGAGTACCCTCGAGCCCCGGAAGCTCGTTCTCGGAACCGATCGAAACGGAAAGCCCCTGCCCATCATGGCGCTTTCTCAGAAGCCCGAAGAGGGACACCTGCTCCTCGAAGGCATGGAAGACCGATTCGAGATCGCCGGACCTGGCAAACTCGGGATCCCGAACAAAGCGAGAGGCGCCGAAGAGCTTGACATCGGGAGTCCCCCCCAGCCGCTCCAGCTCCCGGACAACGGCGTCCCATGCCGTCGACAGTCCCTCCATTTCAGACAGGAGGGCATCACGAAACTCCGAGAGCGTCCGGAACCGTCCCACCCTGTTCAATTTGGCGACGATCTTCCGAAACTCGGGCCATCCGATCCCCTCCGGATAGACGAAGGTTTTCTTCAGGAGGTGCCCCGTCTCCAGGATGACCACCAGGAGGGCCTGGCGACCAGAAAGGGGAACGGACTCGACGCCGACGACCCGGACATCCCCGAGGGTCCCGGTCTCCACAAGAAAAACGGCATAGCCGGAGGTGCGGCCGACCTCTTCGACAACCTTCGAAAGGACTTCGCTGAAATCGGACAGGGAGGATTCGGAGAGAAGAAGGTCGATCCCCCGTGCGAGATCACTCCACTCCTCGAATTCCGTCTTTTCGAAGTCCGAATGGTCAACGAAGTACCGGAACCCCTTTTCCGTCGGCACGCGACCCGCCGAGGTGTGAGGGTGGG
>DAIBSV010000224.1 GCA_027415455.1 Nitrospirota bacterium
AGGAGGGTATTGGCGGGAAACTGGCTTCCGACTGTCAGGGTATCCGTCCAGAACTCCTCGTTCACTCCCGAGGCCCCGATGGATCCGGAGGCCTTGGAGAGGATGGACATATGCAGGTCCCCGACACTGGCCGTTCCCGTATTGGTCGTCGAGGCACTGAGAACAACGTTCGTTCCGAAAAACGTGCTGGTGGCCGACATGTTGAGCGTATGGGTCAGGGTCGTGGTCCCCGACGTGACGGGCCCGCAAGAGGGGCCCAAGGGAGAACACCACTCGGTGGATTTTCCTCCGGCCGTTGTCCCTTCCAGCATCATGACGCCGTAATCGTAGGTTGTGGCCCGGGCCGAGCCAGGGACGACGCCGGCCAGAAGGGCATAAAACCCCAAGCCGATCAGGAATCCCAAGCAACTCCGGGGAATCGTCTTATTCGGAAAATGACCTATGGAATCCTCCCGCCTGATCCTGTCCGAAAATGAGTTCGGGTCTTGGGAGAGGCATTTTCCCGAGACCGCAGTGGAATCTTCCTGCATACGATGCCATTTTTATTCGGCTTCGCAGGTTCTACCCGTCCCTTTCCTCCGTTTTCGAAAAGCCAGGATCCCCATGAGGACCAGACCGGTTCCAAAAAGAGGAAAGGTGGACGATTCGGGAGTCGCGGAAATGCCGGTCCGAAACAGCGCAATGGGAGTCGCGGAGCCACCGGTGAGGGCTAATAGATCCAGCGACACCATGGATCCTGCGCTCGGAAGGGCCAGCCCGTCCAGGCTGACATCCAGGACGTGCTGGTTAAACATCACGTCCGAAGAGGAAAACCCTCCCCAGGTGGTCGAATGGTCGACGGTCACACTTGTCAGAGTGTCCTGAGAATTGGTATCGGTGAAAATAAATCCATTGAATGCAAACGTGCCCTCGACAGTAAGAAACCCGGCCCCTACCTGAACGTTCACGGCACAAGTCGAACAGGGCCCGGTGTATTCGAAATCGAGGCCGGCCTTGTTTCCAGGGGGAAGGGAGAGTGTGAAATCCATCGGGGGAGATGCAGTGGTTTCCGTAAATTGTCCGACAGTCCCCTGAGAACTCGTGTCAAAACTTCCCGTTGCCGCCGCGACTCCGTTCCAATAAAATTGCCAATCAATGAGACTGGCGTCGGATTTCTGAGGGCCTGCCAGAAAAGAGAGAGCAACGCACATAAATGGTAAGATACTGTAGTTGAACGACTTTTTAATGGAAGATTTCATCATTTTTTCCTTACCCGCCCCCGAGTTCTCCCCGGGTGATTGATTGAAGAAGTTCTCGTACGAATAGGGGGCATTCCTTATGCTTCCTTATCGTCCCGTCTTCCCGTTTAATCGATGACCGACCCCGGTCCCGGGAAGGCGGATCAGGATCCCGATGACAGAGAAGGTTCGGGGCCGTCAGGAAGAAAAACACCTTTTGCCGCGAGGAGCTCCGGGGTTTTCGTTTTTCCTCTTCCGTGACGCCCACCCTCCCAGTATCCCGAGTCCCGTGGCGAAAAGGACGATCGATGAGGCCTCGGGAGTCGCGGAAATCGGCGGAGAGGCTCCCAGGTAGCTGGCGCCGCTCGCGCTGGTGACGGTGATTCCCGGCGCCAGATTGGTGAGGCTGATGGAGGGATCGATGAAGAGATTCGGCTCGGAGTAGAGTGTGTACGGACCCGAGGCGTTGGCCCAAATATCCGCGATGTAGGAGAATTGACCGTTGACGAGATCCCCGGAGGTGACTGGGATGGTGAAGACGGCTCCGGGGGAACCGACGCTGATGCCGTTGGAGGAGAGATTGATCGATTGATAGGAGTAGTTGTTTCCCGGACTGGCGTTGGGGCAATCAGTACTGGGACATGCGTAGGCCACAACCGGAATATATCCCACCATATAAACCGTGGGGGCGAAAACGGAGAGGTCGGCTCCTCCGTATACACTTGTCCCGGCATCGTAAATATTTGACGCCAGGGACATCGTGAGGTCGGCCAAGGTTCCCGAAACCGTTCCGGAGGGAAGGTTTCCGAAAGTCAGGGTATCGTACATCATCGCTTCGGCGCTGGCATTCCCATAAACGTTCGTTCCCGTGATCATGATTCCATTGCCATTGAGAATGACGGAAAGGGAGTTGGGGTTGGAGAGGCTCGCATTGGCGGTGGCGTAATCCCCTGACGTCGGACTGGGTCCCACGGTCGCAGTGGAGGACGTTTGTCCATTGGTCAAATAATATGTGCCTGAAGGGGTCCTCATGGATTGGCTCTCGGTCCCGGCGGACGCGTATGTTCCAAACATGACGGCCCCGGCCTCCTTTGGAACGAGTCCGGCCTGGAGGGCAAAGAGCATCATTCCGGCCGCCAGGCACCAGACCCATGTTTTCCTTTTAGACGAATATTCACGCGTTTTCATCGATATTCCTTTCGAGTCAGATGGATATATCCCTTTCTGGACAAGGTTTTCTCCGCCGAGGCCAAGGGATCCGCGCTCCGGGGTCTGTGAAGAGTTTTCCGGAATGGTGTCCGACCAAAACCCGCAATCCCCTTATTTTTGGAAGTCCCTCGGATTCGGGGGACCTTCCATTGTCTCCCGCCCCATCGCCAAAACGGATTCCGTCAGAAAACGGAGAACCTCCTCGCGCAGACCGTCTTCGTGAAGCCCCTGGGCCATTCCCAGAAGACAGTGAAGAAGGGCCCTGTCCCTGTCCGGTCCCCCGGGGGAAAGATCCTCAAGACCCGGAAAGGGAGTCTCCGCTGATCCGGAG
>DAIBSV010000225.1 GCA_027415455.1 Nitrospirota bacterium
GTTTTTACTCATATTGCCTGTCCCCTTGAAAAAACGTTTTAGTTCGTTGTGAAGAGAATTCCCAATGAGATTTATGTCCGCTGTTTTTCCGGAGAAATCACTCCAGAAGAGTTTGATCTCATCACGAACGAGCATTCCCTGAAAACACCCGCGCCTCCTGGCTGGGACAGCGTGGTGAATGCTCTCCAGGGATTAGGCTTCGACCCGGCCTCCGCGCTCGACTGGATCACGAAAATGAATTCTTTAAGGAAGGATCCGTGAGATGACTGAAGATCAGCGACGGGAATACAAAAGCTCCTGGCGGGACGAATGGATGAAGAGCATTTGCGGGTTCGCCAATGCCCAAGGTGGGATTCTTGAGGTGGGAAAGGACGACCATGGAACGATTCTTGGCCTGCCTGATGCTCCCAAGCTGCTCGTGGACCTTCCCAACAAGATTCGAGATGTTTTAGGCATCATCCCGTCCGTAAACCTTGAGAATGAAGAAGGCCATGAGTTCATTAGGATCATTGTGGATCCCTCCCCCACTCCCATCAGCTACAAGGGCGAATATTTCTTTCGGAGCGGGGCCACGAACCAGACCCTCAAAGGCAGCTCCCTCGATCAGTTTCTCCTGCGAAAGCAGGGAAAAACCTGGGATGGTGTGCCCGTTCCCGGAGTCTCGGTCAAGGATCTTGACGAACACATTCTTGACGACTTCAAACAGCGTGCCCTACAAAGCCAACGTCTCTCGGAAAAAGACCTGAAGGGATCCAATGCCGTCCTGATCGAACGGCTTCGGTTGACGGAGGGGTCCTACCTAAAGAGGTCCGCCCTTCTCCTCTTCCATCCCGATCCCGAAAGATTCGTGACGGGATCCTATGTCAAGATCGGATACTTTAGTAGCCAAACCGATCTCCTCTATCAGGATGAGGTTCACGGGGATCTCTTCACTCAGGTGGACAACACCGTGGACCTTCTTCGAACCAAGTATCTCAAGGCTCTCATCTCCTACGAGGGTCTCCAGCGGATCGAGACCTTCCCGATGCCGGGTGATGCCCTTCGCGAGGCCGTGACCAACGCCATCCTCCACAAGGACTACGGAAGCCATATCCCCATTCAGATTCGCGTCTACGACGACCGGCTCTCGATCTGGAACAACGGACAGCTCCCCCCGGAATGGAACGCGGATCGCTTGCTCCGGGAACACTCCTCCCATCCCTTCAACCCCGAGATCGCCCACGTCTTTTTCAGGGCAGGAATGATCGAGTCCTGGGGACGAGGGATCGAACGAATTGTGGAGTCCTGCCGAAAGGCGCACATTCCGTCCCCGAAATTCCTCCATGAGACAACGGGCTTGCGGGTGGAGTTTCCTTATCCTCCCACCCATATCCACCCAGAAAAAACTATCCAGAAAACTACCCAGAAAACTATTCAGAAAACCGAGGAGAAAACACAAGGAAAGATTCTCGATTTGATCTCTGCCAATCCGTCCCTTTCCCTCCAGGAACTGGCAGACATGATCGGAATGTCTCGAGCAGGAATCGTCTGGCAGATAAAGAAGCTCAAAAAGGAAAAACGTATTGAGCGGGTGGGACCGGACAAGGGAGGATCCTGGAAAGTTCTGAAATAAGGACGTTTTCATGGAGGGGTCTTCTCTCCCCTCCCACTCTGTTTACAAGAGAGATCGCGATCAAGGAGCGTACTCTATGGCACGAAAGAACGGCGTGAATCGAGGCATCCGGGAACTCCCTCCGCGGATCGGGGATCTGGTGGGTCGACATCTGGCATGAGGGCAAACGCATTCGGAAGAAGGTCGGGAGCAAGTCCGCGCCCGGGCCACGTGCGACAAACTCAAGACAGAATCCCGGGAAGGTCGTCTCGTCCCACATCCTGTCAAAAAATACGACCCTACCTTTCGGGAATTGGCGGAAATGTATGCGCAGTACGCCTAAATCCATCACAAGAGAAAGGGGGAGAACAGCACCCGCATTCGTCGCTGGCTCGACGCCTTTGGGAACAAGTCCGTGCAAAATTTCATCGTAGGGGACCACCCGATTTCGTCGTAGGGATCCACCCAATTTCATCGTAGGGATCCACTCCGCGAGAGTCAGCCATACTTGTGTCTCACCATCCCAATTGGAAGGAGGAGACACAATGCCAAGGAAAGGGCTGACAGTGCAGAAAGTGCGCGAGGTGCTGAGACTGATCGGGTTGGGACAAACGGACCGGCAGATTGCCCGGTCCCTGTCGATGCGGCGAAGTCGCGTGGCGGAGATCCGGCGGACCGGGGAGAGATCCCCGGAAACTCTCGTTCCCAAGGCGGAGGAGAAGGAGCCGGAGTGGGTCCGGGGCCTTGTCTGGGCGGAGATCGTCGAGGATCTCAAGAACGGTTACGAGATCAAGCGGATCTGGGAGGAGAAGGTCCAGGGACGGACGAGTTACGCGAACTTCTGGAAATATCTGGAACGGCGATACACCCCCTTGCTTCGCGATACAGTGACGCTCCGGGAATTCGAGCCCGGCGGACACTGCGAGGTGGACTATGCAGGCGATCCGATCGTCTGGCATGACGGGACAGGGCAGAAGCACAAGGCGCACCTGTTTGTGGGGATCCTCTGCTACAGCCAGCTGATCTTTCTTTATGCCACGAGCGACCAGAAGACACCGAACTGGCTTCTGGCCCACGAGAAGATGTACGCCTCTTGTCGCCATGAAGCAAAAATAGCATGTGTATCGAAGTTTGTCAATCAAATTAGTGACTACATTTTTGA
>DAIBSV010000226.1 GCA_027415455.1 Nitrospirota bacterium
AACCCCGTCACGGGCCTATATCGGCCGTTTCAACTTCAAGGGTCCCGACCAGCAAAAAATCGTTGGAACGCTCTCCGGCGGAGAAAGGGGGCGTCTGCACCTTGCGAAGACGCTCATTTCGGGAGGAAATGTCCTGCTTCTTGACGAGCCTTCCAACGACCTCGACGTCGAAACCCTCCGGGCCCTCGAGGACGCCCTCCTCGAATTCGCCGGGTGCGTCCTGGTCATCTCCCACGACCGCTGGTTCCTCGACCGGATCGCGACGCATATCCTGGCCTTCGAGGGAGAATCGGCCGTGACCTTTTTCGCCGGCAACTATCAGGAATACGAATCCGACAAACGCAGACGGCTTGGAACGGAAGGGGCCAAGCCCCATCGCCTTCGCTTCAAGCCGATCCACCGATGAACTCGCCTATGTCTCCCCGGACGGCGTTGGTTCTGTCCCATCTTGCCTTCGAGGATCCCGGGACCCTGGGAGACCTCCTGGAAAGCCGAGGGTTCCGACTCCGGACGGCCGAGCCGGCCCTTCCCTCGACCCGGCTGCCCGATCCCGGGGAACCGGATCTGGTGGTGGTCCTGGGAGGCCCCTTCGGTGTTTACGAAGAGGATCTGTATCCCCACATTCCGGAAGAGATTGCCTATATCAGGGATCGTCTTTCCCTCAGGAAGCCCATTGTCGGCATCTGCCTGGGAGCCCAACTGATGGCCAGGGCCCTGGGTGCCCGCGTCTATCCGTCGGGAACACAGGAGATCGGGTGGGCTCCCCTCGCACTCACCGAAGAGGGACGACAAACCCCTCTCGCTCTTCTGGGAGACGGGAATCCCATGCTGCACTGGCATGGCGACACATTCGACCTTCCTGAGGGGATTCCCAGTCTTGCAAGAACTGCCTTGGTCCCCCACCAGGCCTTCCGGATCGAACATTTCGGACTGGCTCTTCAGTTCCACCCTGAGATCCGGGCGCGCGATTTCGAGCGCTGGCTTCTTGGTCATGCCTTTGAGCTCGCCACCCGGAAAATCGATCTCCCTCTCCTCAGACACCAGACACAGACCCTCGGACCGGATCTGGAATCCAGAGCCAGGGCCTTCTTTTCCCGATGGCTCTCCGAGGCGGGTCTCGGCTGACGGTCCCCCGATGTCCTTCCGATCGGTCTGGCCCTCTCCGAAAACGTGGGTCCCGGATTCCAGCGCTCCGCAAGCCTCGCTCCTAGGTCTCCTCGATCATCCGGAAATATCGTCCATCATTCTCTCCGGACCGGCAGGCTCCGGAAAAACCACGCTGACGGCCTCCTTTCTGAAGGCCGCCATCAGCCGGGGACTCTCGGTCGCCATCACCGCCCCGACCCACAAGGCCCTCCGGGTTCTCCGGGAGACGACGGGCGATTTTGGCTCTCACGGCTCCCCGCTTCTTTTCACCACCCTTCACTCCATCCTGGGGCTTAGGCTTTCCGAGAACGAGGACGGCTCCTTTTCCATCACGCCCGGCCCTGCACCGGACCTTTCGCACTTCGACTGGATCATCGTCGACGAATGCTCTCTCGTAGGCGCCGATCTTCTCAAATCGCTCGACATGGCGAGAGGATCGGCCCGGATTCTGTTCGTCGGCGATCCCTATCAGCTTCCTCCGGTCGATTCCATTCACCTCGAGACCCCACCGGTCTTTGCCCGCTCCTATCCCACACTCTCCCTCGACCGGGTCCATCGCCAGACCGGAGACCATCCCGTCCATCTTCTGACCCAGAGCCTTTTGAGCTGGACGCCCGAGAGCGGCCGTCCGACCCCCCTCTCCCTCTTCAATAATCTTGAAGACCTCGTGCCGGCAGACGATTCCCATACAGGAAAGCTTCTTTGGATTCCGGGGGGAAGCAAGGAGGCCGGCCGATGGGCCGCAACTCTTGGCAAAAGAGGGGACAACGTCCGCATCCTGGCTTACACGAACCGGCGCGTCGAACACTACAACGCGCTTCTCTATCATAGTGAATACGGAGCGCTCTCCACCCCCTTCGCCATCCATGAACAGATCCTTCTGCATGAGACAACGGGGGTCAAGACCTCGGAAGGGGAGCTCAGGGTTCTGCCGGCGGGAGAAACCTTGACGGTCCTCGAGATATTTCCCGAAAGGCACCCCGACTATCCGGAGATTCCAGCCCACAGGGTCTTTCTCGAGGATGAAACGGGAGGGGATTTTTCTGTGCTGGTCCCCGATGACGCGGTTCGCCACCAGAAAACCGTCGACGAGCATTTTCGGGAAATCCGGACATTGAAAGAGGCGGGAGGGGCGGACCGAAAGGCGATCGCCGCCCTTTCCGGAAAGACCTGGAGCCTGAAAAGAGCCTTCGCACCGTTGAGACACGGTTACGCGACGACAGTCTTCAAGGCCCAGGGAAGCACGTTCGATTCAGTGATTGTCGACTGGACCGATCTCAACCGCTTCAGGGAGGACAGGGCCTTCGTCCGGGCCCTCTATGTCGCGGCGACCCGCCCCCGGTTCCGTCTCCTTTTTTCGGGTCCGTTCCCCCGCTGAGATCCGCTGGGCCTTTCTTGCAGCCCCAGCGCCGTTAATACCCTTTGCTCGATCCAGGGAACCTCACGCCGTCCGTTCAGAATAAGACTCAGATATGCCTGAGACACCCCGATATGGAAAGACAGATCGCCCTGGGTCCATTCTCTCCGTATCAGCGCGATCTTCACTTCCTTGACCGTTTCCTCGTCCAACTTCTATAATCCGCTG
>DAIBSV010000227.1 GCA_027415455.1 Nitrospirota bacterium
AGGTCCACCTTGGGAATGACAAAATGGAGTTCCACCCGTCCGTCCTTGCCGGTATGGCGGACCCAGAGGACAAGAACCCGATCCCGGGAGAGACCGGCAAAAGCCAGGTCTTCAAACTCACGAATCACCTGCTCCTGCTGTGTTGGTGTGGGCCGGTCTTCGGTGGCAAAGCTCAGCACTCCGGAGGTGTATTTATGCCGATAGTCCAGACTGTCAATCACGCGCCGGATTCGTTCTGAATCTCCGTAAAGAATCTCAGGAGCATGGGGGCGGGGGTTCCCTTCGGAATCCTTCTCCGAGAGAAGATAATCCACCGGCCCGGACCCTCGCCCGGTTCCCCGACGAAAAAGCTTGATAATCATGGGTCCTCCATTTCCTTGAGAATTTCTTGAAATTCCTCAATTTCGGGAAGTAGGACCGGAGCACTCCCTGGATTCTGCCGAAGGGTCCGGGCCATATCCCCCAGAGCGGATCCAATCCGGGCCAGCGTCAGAGTTCTCTCCCGGAAGGAGTCCCGGTCTTGGGCGGTCCAGGTCTTAACTCGTCCCAAAGCGTCTCGCACCAGGACCGAGAGAGGGCGACCCGCAAGCTGGGCCTTTTCGACAATCCGGGCGTAGTCCTCTTCCGAAAACCGCACGGTCAGCAATCGTTTTCGATTCATACAACCTCCAATCAGCAAAATGTGGAACCAGCCTTGGGACGTTCGACGCCTCCAAGGACTGCCGTGCCGGGCCGAACGGCCAGTGCCGGGAGAGGGAACCCAATAAAGGTTCCAAATCCCGGACGGAAGGCACAAAGGACGAAGGACGGCAGAGTCGTCCCTTCTCCTGGAAGGGTCATGGGAAGAGAACGACTTGGCTTCTGGGGGGTCCAGGGGGCTCCCCCTCTGGCCAGCAAGTCGGTGGCGCAAGCTGCCGACGGTACGACCTGTCGCTAGACAGGGCGTATGCTGGCTTAGTTCCTTCGTTCAGTTTTCGATTTGGATTTTTCGTTTGGGATTTTTTTGAGGTTTGTCAGAATTTTGTCTTGCGGATTATGGAATGGATTTTATCTTTTGTTTTTCGAAAGCCACGCCAGAGCTTTTTCTTTTACGTCTTCCGGAAGACGGGCCATGCCCTCTTCGTCCAGGAAGTACGGGTACTGTTCCAAAGGAACTCCGGCTTCTTCTCGTTGTCGGGCATACTCACCGGACACCTTGAGAAAGAGACCCTCGTGGGTCTCCGGTGGTGATTGTTTATCAAGCGTCATGTCTTTCACCTCCTCCCTTTAAGTACCCATTATATCGTATAAAATGACAAGGAAATCATAAAAACCGCAACTCTTTCTCATAAGAAGCTTCTCCTACGGAAAAGAAGATCAGGCACTTTTCAGGAGTTCCTCGTTCCAATCCTTCCCTCCCATGGGCAAAATCCGCCCCGCCTCGGGAACCGCCTCCTTGAGGGCCTCAAAGAACGATTCTCCGGCCTGGTCGTTGTCAAACGCCCCCCAAATTTTGAATCCTTTTTCCCATGCTTCGAGTCCATAGCTCTGTATCAGCCCTTTCGCACACCCGCCGAAGGCCAGGATATCTCCGGGAAATTCAAGCTCCCGAAGGCTCATGGCGTCGATCGCCGATTCGACAAACGCGATTTCTGCCCCTGTTCCAGAAAGGCGAAACGGAGCCTTTTCTCCTCGGTAGCCATGAAATGGGACCACCCCCGTTCCTCGAAGCTCGGCCCCTTTCCCGGTTTCGGAGAGGAACACGGCATTTTTGAATTTGTCGGCATAAAGGACCCCGCTCTGGTGCAGGGAATCGACCAACGCCCCGGAGATCTTCCGGACCCGGGTCAGATAGTCCTGAACGTGGATCCAGTTTTCTTGAAGCGGCAAAGGAACAAGGCTCTTGCTTCCCTGGGGCACGGCAGGAGTGACGATCGGGACTCGTCGTGGAATCTCGGGAATACCTCCCAAAAACCAGACGGCTTGTTGGAAGTCGACTCCTCGCAGGTGCATAACTAGGTCGATTGCTCCACCTCCTCCGAGCTCTGCGTCATGGTTATAGAATTTTTGGCCGGTGACCGTCATGCGACCCCCAGACGTTCTCCAATTATGCTTGTCTTTGGGATCCGGCTGGGCTCCCAGCAAAATCAGGACCTCTTCCAGTGGAATGTTTCGGAGAGCGTTAAGGTCAAGATCGTGTATAACACCTGGCATGGAATCCTCCTTGGTTAAGATTTGGGTGATCTTCTTTTCCGTAGTAGAAAGTCTTTGTAGTAGAAGCTTCTGTCTTTCAATCAACAAATGAAAAAGAGAACGGACGGAGCTTCCAGCGAAGTCCCGTTCTCTTCCTCCTTCCAGAAAGGAAGGGACCGACAGGGGGGAACCTGGGTTCCCCTATCTTTTCTTATCTGAAAAGATATCTGCGACCCATGGTATTTGGCGGACCGTCCGCTATTTCCCATGGTATTTGACGGACCGCCCCGTGGTATTTGGCGGACCGGGCTGTAAACAGGGACTTTTAAGGGGTCACCTTTCATGCCGTCTTTCCCAGGGAAGGGTTCTGGCCTTGCGCCGGGTTTTCAAAGGACACCATTCCCTTCTGCTGCGCATATCGAATCATGCTTCCTTTAAAAGTCACCCCCAGTTTCTCCAGCAAGGGAAGATCCGCCTTGATCTCATGCCGGACCTTCTTTTCTTCTCGGCTCACCCCCAGTGTCTTCAAACAGTCTT
>DAIBSV010000228.1 GCA_027415455.1 Nitrospirota bacterium
ACCGGATCTTCGCCCTCTCCTTTCCCGAATCCTCCGTATGGACCTACGAACGTCTGTTCGAGCGCCTCTGGGCCGATGGCCTCGACCCTGCCGAGGCGGCCCGCCGCCTCGGATTCCTCTAAGCTCCGACTGCTCCCCCTCCAGGTGTCATTTTTATGGCGCTCAATTGTCGCATTTCTCCGGCATCCTCTTTCCGTTCCATGAAAATCCCGTTTTCTCGGAGAGGGGATGATTCGGGAATTTTTTTCCTGACGGGGAGGGAAAGAATTGCCGGAAATCAAGCCTCCTTCAATTTATAGTATTTAAAATAAAGAATATTTAAAGATTGGCATGAGCCTTGCTTAAGCTGCTGGCAAGGAGGGTCTTCAATGAGACGTGCCGAATTCGCGCTGGTGTCGGGAGCCCAGGGACAGGAACAGATGGGGGGAGGAGGCGCGGGAGCATCCCCAAACATAACGCAGGGAGTCGGGAAAAAGAAGCGGAAGAAGCCCCGCGACAAGAGGGAGCGTGTCCTCTCCGACACTCCATCTGTGGAGGCCGGGACGCAGCTCCCGGGTGTTGCGGTCGAGACCCGCGGTTTCAAGGACCCGTCCTGCGCGCTGGGCGCTCAGACGGGAGGGAAGGCCCTGAACCCATTCCCTCAGGTTGGAAGGAGAGGAGATTCCTGCGGAAAGGGCAAGGTCACGGTAGGAAAGGCGCCGAAGCCTTCGGAGGGCGTCCACCAGGGACGGGATCGGATCGGTGTCCATGGGCTCAGTCTACCAGAACGGACTCCATGGGAAAAATGGCCGTTCATCCTCTCGAGCCGGATCCCTTCTCCACAAAGAGGGCCGCAAGGATGACGGCGACGGCTTCATACAGCTCCTTGGGAATCGGATGGCCCGGAGGAACTCTCAGAAGCTTTTCCGAAAGCCCTGCCTCCCGGACCACGGGTATCCGGAGAGACCGGGCAAGGACCACGATCGCCCGGGCGATTTCTCCCTGCCCGGTGACCAGGACAAGAGGGGCTTCATCGATTCCCGGAAGATAACGGAGTGCGATCGAAAGCTCCACCGTCTTCCCGTCCCCCTCCTTCCCGTCATTCCCTCCGAGAATGGGACCGGCCATCGTCATTCTCCTCGATCCGGCTGCTGCGTCCGCCCAGCCGGGCCGAGAACTCGACCCCCGGAAAAACACGCAGACTCTCGACTAGGATCTCCCGCCGACTCTCGAAATGCTTCAGAAAATCCTCCGGGAGATTGCGCCCCTGAAGGGCGATTCCATCCTTTCCCCACAATCCTGTCAGGAGAACTTTCTCCGGGGAAGCGCCTTCCCGGCCCTTCATCCAGGGAATTTCGAGAGTGAAAGCCACCTCTCCCCCGGGGCGGCCGGAGGACGCCTCCCCTCCCCGCGATTCCTCCTCCGGCATCCAGCGGACGGTGAGCGCGATCGTCCGCCCCGGGAAAAAGGCGGGCCATACCGCCACCGGACCGGCCGAGGAAAGGGTGCCGGCACCGGAAACGGCCAGCGCTCCCCCCGTCCGGGCCACGGGTTCGTCGGGCCTGGACGGTATCGCCGCCAAAAGGCTTCGGGCCGGGAAGAGCGCCTCCTCCCTGTCGGGAAGATTCCCCGGCTGGGGCGCGAGCTTTGGATCTTCGAGATAAAGGACTGAAGGACGTGCGTGAAGAAGCGGGGTGGCGAGGACCACGATTCGCTCTTTTCCCCGGACATTCCAGCGGAGGCGATTCCCGTCCCGCTCCACCTCAAGGGTCACCGATCCGGGAAGGGCTTCCCCCAGAAGCCGCTCCATCTCCTTCCGAAGAGGGGGGGCCGAAAGAACCAGTCGAACGGGGAGGGCGGGAGCGGAATCGAACGACTTCGAGAGAAGGGCCGCGGGAAGGGAAAGGACGATTTTCTGGCCCTGACCTTCCCCCCGGGAAAGGTCCAGGAGTTTTAAGAGAAGCTCGGGAAGGAGGTCCTTCTCCGAGGGAGCGACACCTTCGAAGCGCGGCTTTTGTCCAACGGGTTCCATCCCGAAGCCCTCCCCCTCGTCGATTCAGGCCATGACGAAGATCAAAAGCGTGCTCCTAGGAACGTCCGACCTTCTCCATGGAGAGAAGAAACGCCACTTCGCCCTCTGCACGGCCGACAGCGGAGGCGATTTCCGGAATGGAGCGTCCTTCACGGGACAGCCGGAGAACGGTTTCCTTCATCGACTCCTCGCGAGGAGGGGCTTCCCTGGAGGGGAGAATCTCCTCGTCCTCCGGCAGCGGGTACATTTTACCGGTTTCTTCCAAAGGTTCCGGAATATTCTGCCCACTGGCCCGACCGGACGGCGGGATCTCGTCAAGAAACCGCTGGACATCGTAGAAGAGGATGGACAGTTCGGAACGAATTCCCTCGGCCTCCCGGATGAGGCCCTCCAGTCGGCGCCGCTCCCGGTCGAGCGCCTCCGTGGCCTCTCTTTGAGTCTCCCGGGGAGGATCCGGAACCCTGGAGAAGACGACGGGAGCGGGAGGCGTTTGGGTGTCGGAGACATGGCCTCTCAGGCGCTTGAAGGATCGCCTGAGGATCCTGACGCGGACCATCAGAACAACCGCGCTCAGGATCAGCAGGACATCGACAAGTCCCGAAATGATTTCGAATCGTGCCCAGGGCATTCAGTCGGCTCCAGAGACTCAGGCTTCGATATCCAGGCGGTGTCCCAGGGTTCCGTCGCCGGAG
>DAIBSV010000229.1 GCA_027415455.1 Nitrospirota bacterium
CGCCTGGCGGCAGGTCTCGAGCTCCGCCCGGAGCATGCGCACGACCTGATCCACGATCCGGGACAGGTGGTACTTCGTAGGATCCACGAAGTTCTGGACCTCGACTCCCACGGGAGACTCGGCGACAATGCTCATGCCGAGGATCCGACCGGCGGTCCGTCCGACTTCTTGACGTTGGGACACCGAGAGGCCCCCCTGAGCCGTGAGCTGCACGCGGTCCTGGCCCGTGACGTAGGCACCGATCAGGAGTCTCGACAGCAGGTTGGGAGGAAGACGGGTCGCATCGATCCGGAGCAGCCGCTGTCCGGCGGGGGTCCGGGACTCGGAGGGCACGAGGGAAATCTCGAGGCGCCCTTCGCCCAAGTCGTTGAACCGGAGTGCGGTCCCAGCGTGTACCTTCATCGCGTCGGTCCAAGCCTTCGGTAGCGTCACGGCAAGGGAGGAGCCGCCCGTACGCTGTACGCGACGCATCGAGCCGGGGTTGCTGTCCCGATCTTCGGTTTCGCCGCGGACCCCGTGCACGCCGGGCTATCCATCTCCCGGTCTTAACGGTTGACGAGCCGCCCCGAGGTAACCCCGGTTCGCTCGCCCGTCTCCTGATTCTCCGCGCGGTAGGGAGAGTACCCGCATGAGGGAGGGAGTCGATATCGCAATTGACCCAAGGGGTCAACGGAGGCAACATGACGACGGCACAAGCAGAGATAGGAAAGACAGTGGGGATGCAGGAGACGGCCAAGGTGTTCCAGGTACCGTCGGTACCAGGGACCAATGCAACGGGGGCAGTCAAGACCTTCTCCGCGATGCGGATCCTGTTCGGAGCGATCTTTCTCTTCGACGGGATACTCAAGTGGCAACTGTTCGCGACCGGACAGATGCAGGGGGTCATCAATGGAGAGTTTTACACCCCGGTTTGGCTGACGGCAAACTGGGTACTCTTCGGAACGCTGGTCGGCGTCGGGGAGACGGTCGGTGGCCTGCTCCTCATACTCGGCCTCTTCCAACGGCCGGCCGCCCTATGGAGTGCGTTCGTGATGGGGTTCATCTGGGCGTTCGGCGGCTTCGGTGGTTACCCCAACGCCATAGGAGCGTCCTGGAGCACTGCCGGATACACCGACATGGGAGGGGACCTCATGCTGGGTCTCGTGTTCGTGGTCCTCGCCTTTGCCCCCTATGCCTACGGACTGGCAAAGGCTTGGAAGCTCCGCGAACGGTTCAACGGCAGCAGCATGCGGGACCGGTTCCTCCGGGTGCTGCTGACCTAAACCCCTTCGGAGCGGGTGTCCGTCCGCATGGCCGAAGCGGACGGACGCTCGTTCCTTCTTGTGGGCGGAGGGGGCGGACTCCTCGGGCGGGTGCTCGTCGACCAATTCGGACCCGAGTGGAAGATCCCGTTCGGTTCACCGGCATCGAGCCACCACGGAACTCCGGGACGGTGTGGAGTGGCTTCCCGGGGACATCGGTACTATCGACCGGTGGGAGGTGGTCGTTCAGGGGATTGACCTCGCGATCGACGTTGCATGGTACCGGTATGGAAGTCACCGGAGATTTGAACCGCTGACCAGCGGACTCTGGCGGCTTCTGGCCGCAGCGGTACGGGAGCGAGTGCCTTGCTTCCTGCAGGTCAGCGTACCCCCGCTCCCGAGCGATTGGAGTGTTCGGTTCGCTATTCCCAGCAGGCGGGGCCACAGGAGAAGTCGAAGGTTTGTCGGTAGAACGGCACCGGTCGATCCCCGGCCCTTCTTTCACCCTTCGAACCCCCGTCGACCTCTGTCGGGCCATGAGGGGGCGACGGAGAAGGCACGCCACCCCGACATTTCGAACGCTCATTATTCCTATACCTACGAAAAGTCAACTCGACACGTGGAATCCCCCTTCGGCAGAGGACAGTCGGTCGTCAGAGATGGATCGAACAACGAGAAGTTCATCCCACGGATTCGCACCTGAGTCCGTCTTAGAGCCCATCCGAATACCAGCTCTACCCCTGGCCTTTGATCTTCGAATGGGTTGAGTTCATCTCCACCCGTGATAAGTTAAGGGCGTCCTCCTCTGCGGCGGGCCGACCTCTTCTCGTGGAACCCGCTTGGTTCATACCTCGGCTCCCACCTCTATGGGATGCCGAAGCATCCCACCGGCCCTGTGCGACCCGTCCGCCTGAAGCCCGGCGAGGTTGAGGAGGCGCTCACCCGCCTCCTCCCCTCCGAGACGAACGAGCAGTTCGCCCACGAGACCGAATTCGTCCGTCGCGAACGCAAGGTCCACCCCGTCGCCTTCCTCTGGGTGATGGTCCTGAGCTTCGGCGTCCAGCTCCAGCGCAACCTCCGCGCCCTCAAGGATGGCTACGACCGCCTCACGAAGCTCCCCTCCGTCAGCTACTCGGGATTCTACCTCCGGTTCACTCCCGAACTGGCGGCGTTCCTCAAGCGGTGCCTCGAGCACGCGCTCGCCGAGCTCGCCCATAACCCCCGGGCGCGAGCTCGACCCGAGGCTCGCCGCCTTCGAGGACATCCTGATCAAGGACTCCTCCGTGGTCCGCCTCCACGCCTCGCTCGCGACCAAGTGGCCGTCGACCCGGTCCCGCAAGGTCGCCGACGGGGTCAAGGTCGACACACTGGTGAGTGTCGCCGCGAACGATCCGAAGAGCGGGGCGCTGGTCGGCGAGCGGGCCG
>DAIBSV010000022.1 GCA_027415455.1 Nitrospirota bacterium
CCCTTGAGTCCGTCCAGGATGGAGGTGTCGCCGTCCGTCACCAGGAAAAAGCTCTTGAACGCCTTGAGCGCCTTGAGGCTGGGGGCAAACAGTCGCGTCCAGTGTCCGTTGTAGGGGCCAATGTCGAGCCCCGCTACCCGGACGGTTCCATCTTTCATGTACTGGAGCAAGACCTTCAGCTCCTTGCCCCGTTTCTTGATGCCTTTGATGCCGATTCCCGTCCCGTCCGCCTCCCCCCGGGCCTCTCCCTTCGGGTCGATCGAAAAGGTAAGCTCTTCCCCCGTTTTCTGCACCGCGCGCCACAGGGTCATCTTGTCGATCGCCGCGCCAAACGTCGCCATGAACTTTTCCGCCACCCGGTAGCTCGTCAGGGCTCCCAAAAGCCCCAGCTTTCGCCGGATCTCCGGGGCGATCCGCTGGTAGGGATCCAGTCCCAACAGCATTCGGGCAATCGACAGCTTGTGTCCGCAATCCGAACACTGGATCTGCATCTGCCGAAGCTCTACCCACGAGTATTGCGTCAGAACCTTCATGGGCTTGCCCGCACGGGTCTTCCAGATGAAATGCTCATCATTGCGACACTTCTCGCAGGGGAAGGGCTTCTTTCTCCGGGCCATCAGAAGCTCTCCGTATCCCACCAGCGCCTTCTGGATAAAGTCCGCCAGGATCTTCGGAAGAAGAAAGGTAAAGGCCGCCAACAAGGTGGAAAGCCGAACATCCGGCAAGGTCAGGGTGAATTGACACCCAAATTCAATTTTGAGATCTTCTTCCTGCGGAGTTTTCTCCATAAACGCCCTCTCTTGGTTGGTGAACGTCTTGCAAGGACATTCAAACCATACCCAGAAGGGCGTTTTTATTTCAAGGTCTCAACATTTCTACGCTACCAAAAAGTTTATTGTACAGAAAACAGAAAAATTATTAATTTCGTAAAGTCCTCAAAATTGGGTTTGGGTTCAGTTTATCCTGACCTTGCCGGATGTCCGGCTTTCCACCTTGTTGGCGGACTTTATCCAGAAGGCGCTCAAGCTTCAATATGGTCGTTATTTTTAAAACATATTTCTTTCAAAATATCAGGATGTTTGCCTAAGATTTTGAATAAATTTATGATGGCCAACATCGGCTTTGCCTGACCTCTCTCATATCGCGAAAAAGCGTTTGGCCCTCCGCCAGTCAATCTTGCTGCTTCCTTCTGTGTTAGTTTTAATTTCTTTCTGATTCTAGCTAATTCGAGTGCTTCTTTCATGTCAATTTCTTTGGAAAAATTGGTTATTTCTTGTGAGTACCGCTTGCCTTCTCCCTTATCAAATTCAATCTCGTTACAATGGTTACAAAACCATCCCGAAATTCCAGAAATGAATTTACGATGTCCTCGATATTCATACACAACGTCTCGAACATCATGAATCATTTCACCGTTTTCACAAGTTAGACAAATTTTTTTAGTCGTTTTCATGGTCTTTCTCCTTGAAGTGAATCACAAGAGAGCCTTCATTTCTCAATGTCAGTTTTACGTAAGCTGTTTTTCCTATCATGGTTTGTGGATGGTAAACGTCCTGCCATATCTTATTTGAAGCATGTATTGTCATGCTTTTGTAGAAACAACTATATGACATCGAACACACAACCTCTATGGCCTGTTCTAAGGTGAGTCCCATTTCTTTTGAGTTTTCGATAGCAGTTCTTGTAAATGTATCTGCACCACCAGAACGAACTTTTTTCTGTATATCCTCAAGAGGATAATGTGGTTTTCGTTTTTTTCCATTGATTTAGATATCACCCTTTAAGGTTAATTAAGTCAATTTTCATAATCTCGTCGACAAAAAGTGCCGTTTTGATGAGACCCTCACCAAATTTGGCGTTTAAGGAATCAATATTCGTTATGTTCTTCCTCAGTGTTCCAACCCATAAATGGTTCGGTGGGGAAAAGCACGGGATGGCGTTGGTCCAGATTGATGGCCACTGGATTGGGCCACCAAAAATTTTGGGAAGGATAAAATGTCGGAACAATTGAAGTGCTCGAAGGGGAGGATTCTCCGGGCCGGCTTCGGAACAGAAGGCGCTGAGGCCCTTTCATCCCCGGGTGGGTCAGGCGAAGACGACCGTCTTATTCTCGTGAATGAGGACCCGGTCCTCGACATGGTAGCGGAGACCCCGCGCCAGGACCATTTTTTCGATGTCCCGCCCCAGGCGCGCCATTTCCTCCGGGGAGTCGCCGTGGTCGACCCGGATCACGTCCTGGTCGATGATCGGACCGGCGTCGAGTTCGGCGCTGACATAGTGGCAGGTGGCGCCAATGAGCTTGACGCCCCTCTCGTAGGCCTGGTGGTAGGGGCGGGAGCCGACGAAGGACGGAAGAAAGCTGTGGTGGATGTTGATGATCCGGCCGGGGAATCGTTCGCAGAGGAACGGGGGGAGAATGCGCATGTACCGGGCCAGGACCATCACCTCCCCCCGCGCCTCGGAAAAAATCCGGGCGATCTCCTCGAAGGGGGCCCGGCCCATCTCCGGAGCCACCGGAACATAATGGAAGGGAACCCCGTGCCAGGCGACGAAGGATTCGAGGTCGGGGTGGTTCGAGACGACCGCCACGATCTCGATGTTCAGCTCCCCCGTCCTCCAGCGGTGTAAGAGGTCGGAGAGGCAATGGTCCTGGCGGCTCACGAGAATGACCGTCCTCTTCCGGATCCGGCTCTCCGAGATCGTCCAGGAGAGGCCGAACTGCCGGGCCAGGGGTTCGATGAGACGGGGGAAGTCGGCGACCGGAAAGTCCAGGGATTCCGCGAGGATCGCCTGGCGCATGAAGAACCATCCCGATCCGGCATCGGCGTGGTAGTTCGCCTCGGTGATCCAGCCTCCGTGTCCGGCCAGAAAACCCGTCACGGCGGCGACGATTCCGACCCGGTCGGGGCAGGACATGGTGAGGACCAGAGTATCGGCCATGGAACTGCTCCTCCTCTCCTGTTCCGGTCAAACCGAAAAGAAAAAGGCCCCCGAAAAGGGGGCCCGAGGAATGAGCCAGAAGGGGTCTGGCCCGTTTCCCTGTCCGGACGTCCCTCATTCCCTTCGGGGGCCATGCATCCCCCGGGAGAATCCCTGTCCGGCCAAGGTGTTCGTGACGATCGGGGAGCGGGAGGCAAGGATCCCCCCGCCCGAACTTGCGCGTCCCTGACCTTCCGCGATATGGGCGTCCGGGACAGTCCGTCCTGTTCTGGTCCTTCCGGCCGGAAGGCAGAACAATGAGGGCATGCTCTCTATGAAAGCAATTCGGATGCCATAACAGGCGAGGCGCTTCCGACGGGCTTTTCCGGTCGAAAAAAAGATTCCGGAGATCTCCGGAATCTGTCACATCCCTTTACAATTGTTAAGTCCGGTTGACAGGAACGGGCTTCGGGGAAAGACGGTTTCCGGGGAGAGGAGAGGAGGCTACCGCGAGGAGGCCAGAAGGGCCAGGCCGCTCGCCACCGCCTCCTGCGAGGCCTGGGCCATAAATTTGCGGTCGCGTCCCTCGGGGAGGACGGGCGGGGAGACATGGACCCGGACCACCACCCGGGGCTCCCGGAGGGTGCGCCCGAAGGAGCGGAAGAAGTGTTCGTTTCCCGTGTAGGAGACGGAGGTCAGCTGGATCCCTTCGGGGGATTCGTAGCGGATCGAGACCGGAAGGGCCGGATATCCCGTTTCGGTGCAGAGGTCGAAGACCCCGGTCTTGAAGGGAAGAAGGCGGTCGCCGATGGTGGTCGTCCCCTCCGGGAAGACCGTGATCGGGATATCTTTGGCGAGCGACCTCCGGGAGGCGGCCAGGGTCTCCCGGAAGGAGGAGAGACGGTTGCGGCCGATGAAGATGGTCCCCGCCTCCCGGGCCATCGGTCCCACCACCGGCCATCTGGCGATCTCCTCCTTGGCGATGAAGCAGGTGGAGAAGAGGGTCCGGAGGACCATGATGTCGAGCCATGAGGTGTGGTTCGCCACGATCAGGAAGGCGGTGGAGGCGGGACGCTCCCCGGACGGGCGGAGCTCGATTCCGAGGATCCCGAGGAAGGTCTCGAACCATCGGGACAGCGGGTCCTTCCGGGACGGGTCGGGGGCCTTGTCGAGGGAGAAGATGCTGCGGATGTGCCAGAGGGAGCGGAGAACCCGGGCGGCCCGGACGGGAACGGGGGTGGCTTCGGGAGAGGCGGTGAGCCCGGAGGCGCCCTCACGGGGAGTTGCGGTCATCTTTTCTCCTTGCGGATCGGGGTCAGGAATTGGTAAAAGCCCTTATCCTCTTGTCGGATCCTGGTCCTCCCGGGTCAAGGGTCAGTATTCCAGGGTCACCCCGGACTCCACCCCGAAGTAGCTCGTGATGGAGGAGGGTTCCAGAAACTGCTTGTTTCCCGCCGACAGGGTGTTTGTGGACTGGGTGAAGGCCCAGTAGCTGTAGTTTCCCGTCAGATAGACCCCCACGTGCGGCGTGAAGAGATAGCGGACTCCCGCCAGGCCGTGGAGGTTCCAGACCGACCCCAGGTTGTAGGTGCCGGCGGGGATGGGCTCGCTTCCCGAGGGGGTGGCGGTCATGGAGGGGGACAGTCCGGAGCGGTATCCCCCTTCCTCGTAAAAGGTCCACCCCGTTCCGGGGATCGGGTTCTGGTTGTAGAAGGCCCCTCCCAGATAGGGGATCTGGTAGTTTTCCTCGTATCCCCCCGAGGAGGCCGGGGTCATCCAGATCTGCTGGTGGTAGCCCCAGGAGGCCCAGAACCCCAGGGCGTCGAAGGGGGTGTTCAGGACCAGGACTCCCAGATGCACCGCTCCCTGGAAGACCGTTTCGGCCATGGGGATCTGGAGGGGGGATCCCGAAAAGAGGTCGGCGCCGGTGTAGCGTCCCGAATAGGATCCCATGTAGGAGAGATCGCTCCCCAGGATCACCGGGCCCCAGTAGGAGACGGTGCGGAGGTGCCCCTCGAGGAGGCCGGCATTGTCCTTGTCTCCCGCCGTCTCCCGGTAGTACCAGTCCTGGGTTCCGATCCCCAGGTCGAGCTCGTCGGGGACGGTCGCGGGATTGTCGGAAATCAGCGCAGGAGTAGCCGCCCCGGCCGGGAGCGGATGGCCCGCGAAAAGAAGGGCGGCGGCGAAAAGCCCCGCCGCGAGGAACCCGGCGGATCCCCTGCCCGACCGGAAGGACAGCGGAAGCCCTCTAGCGGCCATGGGGCGGATCCTCCTGTTTTTGGGGGGCCAGGATCTCCCGGAGGGTCGCCACCAGTCCTTCGCACTCCTCCTCCGTTCCCACCGTGATCCTCAGGTACCCGGAAATCCGCGGCCGGTCGAAATGACGGACCAGGAACCCCCTCTCCCGGAGCGCTCCCAGAAGACTTCGGGCGGGCCGTTCCGGATGGGTGGCGAACAGGAAGTTGGCGGCGGAGGGAAGGACGGAAAAGCCCAGGGAGACGAGCTCCCGAAAGAGCCGCTCCCGGCTTCGGACGATCCGGTCCCGCGTCTCCTCGAAGTATCTCCGGTCGGTCATGGCCGCGGCACCTCCCGCGATGGCGAGGCGGTCGAGGGGATAGCTGTTGAAGCTGTTCCGGACCCGCTCCAGGGACTCCACCAGATCCGGATGGCCCACGGCGAAGCCCAGCCGGAGACCGGCCAGGGAGCGGGACTTGGAGAGGGTCTGCACCACCAGGAGATTGGAATGGCGCCGGGTGAGCGGTATCGCGCTCTCTCCCCCGAAGTCGACGTAGGCCTCGTCGACCACCAGGACCGAATCGGCGTTTTGTCGGGCAAGCCATTCGATTTTGTCCAGGGAGAGAAGACAGCCGGTGGGAGCGTTCGGGTTCGGAAAAATCACTCCCCCGTTCGGGACGGCGTAGTCCTCCACCCGGATCTCGAAGCGCTCCGTGAGGGGGACGGTCCGGTAGTCGATGCCGTACAGGCCGCAGTAGACCGGGTAGAAGCTGTAGGTGACGTCGGGAAAGAGAAGGGGACGGTCATGTTTCAGAAGGGCGCAGAAGGCATGGGCCAGAACCTCGTCGGAGCCGTTTCCGGCGAAGACGGAGGAGACCGGAACCCCGTGGGCTTCGGAAACGGCCGATTTGAAGAGAAGGGCGTCGGGATCGGGATAGAGCCGGAGAGCGGCCGAGACCTCCCGGGCGATCGCCTCCAGGACCCGGGGAGACGGGGGGTAGGGATTTTCGTTGGTGTTGAGCTTGACGTACCGGCCGGTCTTCGGCTGTTCTCCCGGCACGTAGGGGGTCAGACCCCGGGCGGTCTCGCTCCAGAATCGCTGCCGTTCGTCCAAGGACTCCGCTCCTCGTTTCGTCCTGCCCCGACCGTCTGCGGACAAAGCTTTTGTCCGATGGCGAAGGCGTCCCCACAGAATCGCATGGTCGGAAAGACGATTTCAAGAGGGTTTGACCTCTGTCACAAATAGGGGTAGACTTCGAGCTGTTAAAAAAGTGGACATTTGTCCTTTATTTTTCCGTAATCCTGAAAGTTTATTCTCGATTCGAAAGATCAGGACCGGCCATTTGTTCCGGCCATGACTTAAGATATTCCATCGGGTTTCCGATTCGACGCCTCCCGGGCAGGGGGGCTTGCTTCCTGCATTCTTAACGACGAGAGTGAGCGATGAGACAGTTTGACCGATATGCGGTGAACGCCGGCGTCTCCTTTCGATCCCCCTCCCTGGGGCGGACTCCCGTCCGGGGGGCTCTTCGGGACCTTTCCCTTTCGGGCGGGCGGATCGCCGCTCCCCAGCCTGTTCCCCCCAACTCCTGGCTCAGCCTCGAGATCGAGCACCCCTCCCTGGGGCTCCTCCAGACCTCCGCCCGTGTCGTCCGTCCGGCCGACGAGGGCTTCGGCGTCCATTTCCTCTGGACCGACCGGAAAAGCCTCCAAGCCCTCCGGGACTTTCTCTCTCCCCTGGCCGGCCTCTCAGACGCGGAGCGGGAGGACTCCACCCTCCGGAAGATCTGGGGGACCCTGCTCCGGAACTCTCCCGACTCCCTCGTGAACACCATGATCAGCTGGTGCAACAGCACCTTTGCCCTGGAAGATGAGATGGCCGGGAAGGACGGGGAGGATTTCTACGAGGGGACGAGTCCCGCCATCCAAAAGGTCTACGAGAAGATCCGGCTCTTCGCCCCCACTACCCTTCCGGTGCTTCTGGAGGGGGAGACCGGCACCGGCAAGGAGGTCTTCTCCCGGACGGTCCACCGGCTGAGCCAGAGCGCCGACGGTCCCTTCGTCCCGGTCAACTGCGGGGCGATTCCCCCGACCCTGGCGGAGAGCCTTCTGTTCGGCCATGAAAAGGGGAGCTTCACCGGGGCGAATGCCCGGCAGAAGGGGCATTTCGAGGAGGCGGCGGGGGGGACCCTCTTTCTCGACGAAATCGGGGATCTTCCGCTCCCGATCCAGGTCAAGATGCTTCGTGTCCTCCAGGAAAGGGCCTTCTCGCGGGTCGGCTCCCACGAGGAGATCCCCCTCTCCTGCCGGATCGTCGCGGCTTCCAACAAGGATCTGAAGCGCGAGGTCCGGGAGGGACGCTTCCGCCAGGATCTCTACTACCGGCTCGAGGGGGTCGCGGTGACCATTCCGCCCCTGCGGGAGAGGGCCGAGGACATTCTTCCCCTCGCGCGCTTCCTGGCCCGCAAAATTTCCCGGCGGATGGGTCTGATCGCGAAGGACTTCTCTCCGGCGGCCGAGCGGCTCATCGCCTCCCATCCCTGGACCGGAAACGTCCGGGAGCTGTTGAACGCGGTGCACCGGGCGGTGGTGGTCTCCCGCCACATCGAAATCCTTCCCGAGGATCTGGGGGTGGGTCTTCCCTCAGACCGGCCAGGCGGAGGCACTCTCAGGGAGCGGCGGGAACGCCACGAGCGTGAGGTCCTCTACGCCTGTCTCTCCCGGAACGGCGGGAACGTGGGGAAGGTTGCCGACGAGCTCGGCATCTCCCGACCCTCCGTCTACAACCTCATGCGCAAATACGCCCTCGACGGGGTCTGATTTCCCCTCCCTCAAACCCTTGGGTAAAAAGCAGGATCCTTCTACCGGGCGATCCGTTCCGCGAACCAGCGGGCGGTCCGCTCGAGTCCTTCCCGGAAATAGACCTTCGGTTCGTATCCCAGGACCGTCCGGGCCCTGGTGATGTCCGCCAGGGAGGCCGCCGGATCCCCGGCCCGGGGCGGATTGTGTCGGATCTCCGGCCGGACCCCCAGGATCTCCGAGAGCGTGTTCACCAGGTCGAGAATGCTGTAGCTCGCGCCGCAGCCCACATTGTAGGCCTCCCCCACCCCCGACGGCGTCTCCATGGCCAGAAGATTCGCCGAAACCGCGTTCTCCACGAAGGTGAAGTCCCGCGACTGCTCCCCCGATCCGTTGATTGTCACCGGAGCGCCCGTGAGCATCGCCCGGATGAACCGGGGGATGACGGCGGCGTATTCGGAGTCCGGATCCTGATAGGGTCCGAAGATGTTGAAGTACCGGAGGGTCACCGTTTCGAGGCCGAAGGTTTTGGTGAAAATCTTTCCGAAAAATTCCTGGGAGAGCTTGCTCAGGGCGTAGGGGGAGAGGGGGGAGGGCATCAGGGTCTCGACCCGCGGCATTCCCGGAGTGTCGCCGTAGACGGAGGAGGAGCCGGCGATGACCACCCGCCGGACTCCCGCCTCCCGGGCCTTCCACAGGAGATTCAGGGTGCCGTTGACGTTCGCGGTCTGGGTCTCGAAGGGGTCGGCGATCGACCGGGGGACCGATCCCACCGCCGCCTGGTGGTAGACATGGGTCACCCCGGAGAGCGCGCTCTCCAGGATCTTCATGTCCCGGAGATCCCCCCGGAGCACCTCGACCCGACCGGCAAGGTCGTCGAGGTTCCCGTCCTTCCCGGTCGAAAAATTGTCGAAAATCCGGACGCTCTCACCCTTTGCGACCAGGGTCCGGGCGATGTGGCTTCCGATGAAGCCCGCCCCCCCCGTGACCAGTATGGACATGGACTCCCCTAATTCAAGATTGTGGGTGTGGTGTTGTGGACCCTAAATCGCGTGTGCCATGGCCGGGGCCGTCTTTCCGCCTCCCACGAGGTCGGCGTCGACCGGGGCCATCTCCGCCCAGGCGAAGACGCGGGGATCGGCCGCCAGGAGGCAGGTCATATTGTGCGACAGAAGGAGGGACTTGAGAAGGTAGGGCGGGACGGGCTGTCCGTCGGCCTTCCACGACCCGTTACGACCCGTGCCCATCCGGAGCCATTTCACGGGGATTCCCCATTTTTTCTGGAAAGACTCCGTCTCCTCCTTCCCCAGAAAGCGCAGACATTCCGACTCGTAGTAGACGGCGTTCAGGACGAGAAGGCCTCTGGTGATCCGCCGGAGGCTCTCCAGCATCTCCCCCGTGGCGGGGTCGGACGAGAGGGCCAGGACGAGGTTCGTCGACCCCACCTCGGAGAGTGTCTCGAGAAAGAATCGGTCGAAGGAGGTTCCGGGCTCGGGAGAGAGAAATCGGATGGTCGTGGATGGTTTCATGGGCGTCGCTCCTTGACTTGGCCGGCTCCCGACAGGGGCCGGCGAAGATTCTCTATGCCGCAAAGAAATATGAATGCCGTCGCGTCAGGGGTGGAAATTTTCAAAGGGCCCGATTTGGCCCATCTCTTTCTGGACAGGTTAAAGCATTTGCCGTGCCAAAGATCGGCGGGAGGAAGCGGTTTTTCGGAGGAACTTCATTTAGTATTCGTATTCAAACATTATTTAAACTGAGAATATCGTCGGGATCGTTTTCGACTTCGGAAGGGGAGGCCAACGCATGGGAAATCCTTAAAGAAAGAGGTCTGTCAGGTTTTTTTACACGACCGGGACGAAAATATTTCAAGTATCTTGCAATAAAGGATATTCTTGATTTCAATATTTTTGAGTCCCTTTTGGCTGTCTCTATATCTTTTGACAAAGGGCCTGGGGCGTCGATTCCGGAGACGGGAGGGAGTCGCCCCGGAATGAGGGCCGGAGAAGACGGGGCGGGTCGGGATCAAGTCCTTTGGGCAGAATCAGGCCGGAAAAACGTCAACCAGGGGAATTGACAGACCGGGGAAGAGGGGGAGGAAAGAACCTCCTCCCTCCGGAATCCGGCGGGGGAGGCGTATTTTCCGTCGGAGAGCCGAAAGAGCTGGACGGTTTCGGTGCCCGGGTCGACGATCCAGTACTCGGAGACCCCGGCGCGTTCGTAGAGGGAGAATTTCTCCACCCGGTCCCGTTCCGTTCCTTCGGAGAGGATCTCCGCCAGAAGGTCCGGAGCCCCCTCGATGTTCTTTTCCCCGACGATGGAAAGGCGTTCTCTCGAGACGTACACCAGATCCGGCTCCACCGCCCGGGGCGGATCGTGGAAGAGGATGACGTCGGTGGGGGCGGAAAACACTTATCCAATCCCTGGATTCATTCTGTCCCGGAGCAGGGCTTTTTGCCAGTCTCCGCCCGGCCCGGAGTCGGGACCCCGCCCTGACGGACGTGCAGAAAAAATGACCGGGGTCGACGCTTTTCTCCGGGATGATTCGCACACGGGAGTCCTCGGAGAAGATGCGGTCGAAGAACGGATGGAGAAGTCCTCGAAAACGGTTGGGGGCAAAAGGCCGGGCTGGCCCTCCGGCAGGATCCGGAAGGCCCCCGGGACAGGATGTCAGAGGGAGACGATGGAGGGGTGGCTCGTGCCCCTGAAGACGTTCCGGGTGTCCACGATGAGGGGGACCGCTCCGAGGAGCTTTTTGTAGTCCACCTGGGTATGGTTGGTGATCACCACGGCGCAGTCGAAGCTCTTCAGGGACTCGGGCTTGGAGATGTCGACCGAGGAAAGCGTCTCCGCGCCCCATCTGAGAGTCGGAAAGTATGGGTCGGAATAGGAGAGTTTCGCCCCGGATTTTTCGAGCAAGGCCATGACATCGAGGGCCGGGGACTCCCGGAGGTCGTTGACGTCTTTTTTGTAGGCCACGCCGACCACGAGGATCTTCGCGTTCTTGAGGCACTTGGTCTGCTCGTTCAGGCCCCAGGCCACCCGGTTCACGACATGGTGGGGCATGGAGCCGTTGACCACGCCGGCCAGTTCGATGAAGCGGGCCTCGAAGCCGGTCTGCCGGGCCTTCCAGGAGAGGTAGTGGGGGTCGATGGGGATGCAGTGGCCCCCGAGTCCCGGTCCCGGATAGAAGGGCATGAATCCGAAGGGCTTGGTCGCCGCCGCCTCGATGATCTCCCAGATGTTGAGGTTCAGGTTGTGGCTCATGAGGGCGAGCTCGTTCACCAGGCCGATGTTGACGCTCCGGAAGGTGTTTTCGAGGAGCTTCACCATCTCCGCGGATTCGGTGGAGGTGACCGGCATCACCCGCTCGACGATCGATCCGTAGAGGAGGGAGGCCAGCCGGGTGCATTCGGGGGTGATGCCGCCCACCACCTTGGGGGTGTTCACGATGTTGAAGACGGGGTTGCCCGGGTCGACCCGCTCGGGGGAGAAGGCCAGGAAGAAGTCCTTTCCGACCTTGTGGGCCCCCTCGGCTTCCAGGGCGGGAAGCATCACCTCCCGGGTCGTTCCCGGGTAGGTGGTGCTCTCCAGGATGATCAGCTGGCCGTTCGGGTTCCGGTTGGCCACCAGATTGTCGAGAGCCGCCACGATGTAGGAGATGTCCGGATCCTTGGTCTTGCGAAGGGGCGTGGGGACGCAGATCGACACGGTGTCGGCGGTCGCGAGCCGGGAAAAGTCGGTGGTCGCGACCAGAGTGCCCTTCTTCACGCATTCCGAGAGCTCCGGCGTCGGAACGTCGGGGATGTAGGAGATTCCCCGGTTGATCTGGTCGACCCGGGGGGAGTCGAGATCGAAGGCCACCACCCGGAATCCTTTTTTCGCGAACTCCAGGGCGAGCGGAAGCCCCACGTATCCGCATCCGATGATCCCGACGACCGCTTCGCGGCTTTGAATTTTCTTTTCGAGCGACATGAACGACTCCACCTTTTTATGAGGGTACGGGTTATTCGACCGTCACGGATTTGGCGAGATTTCGCGGACGGTCCACGTTGAGTCCCCTGGCGCAGGCCGTGTGGTAGGCCAGAAGCTGGAGGGGAACGGAGGACAGGATCGGGAAGAAAATTGGCGAACAGTCCGGGAGGGAGAGTTCGGTCGAGACCACCGGCGCCATGTCCGAGAAGGCGGACTCCGAGGAGATTCCCGTGAGGCGCGCCCCCCGCGCCAGCGTCTCCTGCATGTTGCTCACCATCTTGGGGAGAAGGCGCGGGTCGGGGGAGATGAGGGAGATCACCGGGGTTCCCCGGTCCACGAGCGCCAGGGGGCCGTGCTTGAGTTCGCCGCCCGGGTAGCCTTCGGCGTGGATGTATGTGATCTCCTTGAACTTGAGCGCCCCTTCGAGGGCGAGGGGATAGTCCCCTCCCCGTCCGAGGAAGAGGACGATGGGGGCGGAGGCGAGATCGGCCGCCAGGGGCATGATCGACGAGGAGAGGGAGAGGCTCTTGTCGAGCCGCCGGGGAAGCTCCAGGAACTCCGACAGGAGCTGCTGGTAGGAGAGCCCGGTCTTTTCCCGGAGGCGCTCCTCGGGGGCCAGGTGGATCGAAAGAAGGGTCAGGAGGGCGATCTGGGAGAGGAAGGTCTTGGTGGCGGCCACCCCGAACTCCGGCCCCGCTTCGAGAAAGAGGACGGCGTCGGCCTCCCGGGCGATGGTGCTTCCCGGAACGTTCACGAGGGCCAGGGTCGGAACCCCGGCCTCCCGGGCCATCCGCACCGCCGCCAGGGTGTCGGCGGTCTCCCCCGACTGGGTGAGCGCCACGAGAAGATCCGATTCCGGGTCGAGGATCGGGTCCCGGTAGCGGAACTCGGAGGCGATCTCCACCTCGACGGGAAGGCCGGCCAGTCCTTCCATGCGGTACTTGCCCAAAAGCCCCGCGTGGTAGGAGGTGCCGCAGCCGACGATCCGCAGGCGCCGGGCTCCGGAGAGGACCTTCTCGACCTTGGGCGGAAGATGGACCGTGAGCCCTCCGGGCCCCGAGGCGATCTTGCCCGCGAGGAGCTCGGCCAGGACGCGGGGCTGCTCGCAGATCTCCTTGACCATGTAGTGGGGATACTCCCCCTTGCCGTGCTCCTCGGTGCGGCTCCGGCCGATCCGGCAGGCCTCTCTCTTCCGGCCGCTCGAGATGCAGAGGATCTCGTAGGCGCCGGAAGGATCCGCCGTCAAAAGGTCGTCCGGCTCGAGAAAGACGGTGGAGCCCACTTCGGCAGGGAAGGCGGTGACGTCGGAGGCGACGAAGAGCCCGTGGTCGCAGAGGCCGAGGACGAGGGGGGCTCCCCGGTGGACGGCGATCAGGGGATGGGCCGGGTCCGAGTGGAGGATCAAAAAGGAGTAGGATCCCTCCAGAAGATGGAGGACCGAACGGACGGCGTCGGCCAGCGGCAGACGGCCTGTGGCCATGGCCAGGTTGACGAGGCGGACGATCACCTCGGTGTCGGTGTCGGAGAGGAAGACCTCCCCCTGGGCTTCGAGCTCCTCTCGAAGGATCCGGGAGTTCTCGACGATCCCGTTGTGGACGATCAGGAGGGGGCCGGCGGCGTGGGGGTGGGCGTTTCGTTCGGAGGGAACCCCGTGGGTCGCCCAGCGGGTGTGGCCGAGACCTGTGGTTCCGGAGGCCATCGTGTTGTTTCCGATTTTCTCCCGAAGCTCCCGCGTCGCTCCCACCGATTTCACGATCGCGGCCCCTTTCGGGCCCAGGACCGCCACTCCGGCGGAGTCGTAGCCGCGGTATTCGAGCTGTTCGAGTCCGTCCAGAAGAAAGGAAAGAGCCGGCTTTGTTCCGGTATATCCGACGATTCCGCACATGATCTGGCCTCCTTGGTTGATGTGCCGAATCCTTCCTTGCATTTGTCGTGCCAGCTTAAAGCAAGCGGGAAAGACGGCTACCGGAAAAGGACCGGTGAAGAGGACTTTCGGCGGAAAACGGGTCAGGGACAAAAGGAGGTTTCTTGCGGAGTGGAGAATAAAAAATATCCGGATCCGGAGGAAGGAGCAGTGTCAGGGATTTTTACAGGATCCGGGAGGCTTTGTTGTAAGCATTTGTCATTGATGAAATAAAAAGAATCGTTTTTTGGAACCGACTTTGCCTCCGTCGACGGGATTCGTCGATCAAGATCCTTCCATCCCGGTATTTTTTTAGATCAAGGGGCGCGGGACGGTGTTCTTTTTCCGCAGGGGGAAAAGGAGGCCGGCCGGATCGGAAAAAAGCCCCGGCGAGGCCCGGACCTGTTGATTTGCCCCGAAAACTCCCTGATAATGCCGGCTTCGAAAATTGCGGCGGGGCAAAGGCCTCAAGGATAAGGATCCGGAGAACGAGAAGGAGTAAACAACCCCGGCCTTCAGGCCGGGGTTGTTTACTTGGTTTTTTCTGGAGTTCCGGCCTGTGCCGTCGTTTTTGACCTCTCCCTTTTGCCCCCGTACCCCGGATTCCCCGGTTTCCGGCCTGACCGATCTTCTCAGGGTCCCTCGTCCGGATCCTTCGGAAGGGATGTGAACTTTCCCGCCAGCTTGTGCTTCTTGATGAAGAGGTAGACGGAGGGTTTGGAGATGTCCAGTTCGTGGGCCACCGCGGCCACGTTCCCGTTGTGCCGGACCAGACTCTCCAGGACCACCTCCTTTTCGAAGATCTCCCGGATTTCCTTGAGGGTCGGCTTTCCCTGGGCGCTTTTCTCGAGCGGCAGCCCCACGTCCTCCTCCCGGATTTCGGGGCCGTCGGCGATGACAGCCGCCCGGTAGATGACGTTGTGGAGCTCCCGGGCGTTTCCCGGCCAGGAATAGCTCTGGAGGGCCGCCGCCGCGGCCGCCCCGATGGTTTTTTCCGGGAGCTTGTTCGCCTGGCAGATCTTTTTGAGAAAGTATTCCGCCATGGGCAGGATGTCGGAGATCCGGCTCCGGAGGGGGGGGATCTCGAGGGTGAGGCCGTTGATCCGGTAGTAGAGGTCCTCCCGGAAATGTCCCTTGCGGACCTCCTCGGCCAGGTTCCTGTTGGTGGCGCAGACCACCCGGGCCTCGAAGGGAAGCTCCCGGGAAGATCCGACCCGGACGAAGGTTCGTTCCTGGAGGACCCGGAGAAGCTTCACCTGGAGCGCCGGCGACAGCTCCCCGATCTCGTCGAGGAAGAGGGTCCCCTTCCCGGCCGTCTCGAGATAGCCGGCCGCCTGGGCGACCGCCCCGGAAAAGGCCCCCTTTTCATGGCCGAAGAAGAGGCTCTCGGCCAGGTCCTGCGGAATCGCCCCGCAGTTGACCGGGACGAAAGGGGCCGCGGGCCGGCCGCCCACCTCGTGGCACAGGCGCGCGTACATCTCCTTGCCCACTCCCGTCTCTCCCAGGAGCAGGACGGGAAGGCCCGACGGAGCCACCATTCGGAGCTTTCGCACGATCTCCCCGATTTCGGGGCTTCGGCTGGGAAAGAACCAGTCGGGGAAGCGTATCTCCTCCGTTTTATCGGGTTTTTCCTTGCCGTCGAGGGCGTCGGAGAACCAGTCGATCATGCCGTCGAAGAACTCGGCGGGAGCGAATTCGATGAAGGAGGACCAGCTGTTCCGGAGGAGGCGCTCCACCACATGGTTGTCGAGCAGGAGGGGGTTCCGGGGAAACTCCTCCGTGGTCCCGGAGGGGGTGGGTCCGAGGAAGGGAGAGGGCTGGTTGATCTCGAGCATCTTGAGGACGACGGGGTGGTCGGGGGCGAACCGCAGCAGGAATTCGGCGAACCGCCGGAGGTTCTCCCGTTCGATCCAGTTGAAATGGATCGCGAAGCCGGCCTCGTCTTTTCTGGCGATCAGCCCCCAGGTCTCGACCGGTTCGATCCCGACGAAGCGCTGGTCCTCCTCCCCGTCGATCCGGAGGCGGACCCATCCCGAAAAATCCACCCGCCGGGCCGGCTCGATAAAGCAGCCGGTCAGGGAGAGGTTCCTGAGGAGTCCCTTGCGGAATCCGCCGGTCGAACCCCGGAAGAGAACCGAGACATCCAGCGGCAAACGGTCGTATTTTCTCACGGCAACATGGTCCTTTCCCCCTCCCCCGTCTCCGTCGCGGAGCGGGGACCTCGCCTTCGGTCGATCCCATTCGGCTCATCATTATATGTGTTTGATCCGATCATTTCCAGTTAATTACAGCCAGGATTTTTTTGTGCGGCTCAACAAATCTGGCCTGGAATTTGCTCTATTGGCTGAAGAAAGCGACAGGCAGTCGGTGATTCGACCAGGGGAATCAGTCTGTCGTGAAGGTCCGGGCCCCGGGGGATTGGGGCTCCCGGGGTGAAATCCCGATCAAGGAGAAGAGATGTCGGTCGACGTGCTGGTGGTGGGAGCGGGGTTTGCGGGATCGGTGGTGGCGGAGCGGATGGCGGCCGCGGGGCGGAAGGTGCTGGTGATGGACCGGCGGGAGCACATCGGAGGCAACGCCTACGACGAGCCGGACAGCCGGGGGATCCTGATCCACCGGTACGGGCCGCACATCTTCCACACCAATTCGAAGGAGGTCTTCGACTACCTCTCGCGGTTCACCGGATGGCGGCCCTACGAGCACCGGGTTCTGGCTCAGGTGGAGGGACAGCTCCTGCCGATTCCCATCAACCTCGACACGGTGAACCGGCTCTACGGGCTCTCCCTCGACGAGGAAGGGCTCAAGGCCTACTTCGAGAAGGTCCGGGACCCCCGGCCCGAGATCCGGACGAGCGAGGACGTGATCGTGAACACGGTGGGGTGGGACCTCTACCGGAAATTCTACCAGGGGAATCAGTCTGTCGTGAAGGTCCGGGCCCCGGGGGATTGGGGCTCCC
>DAIBSV010000230.1 GCA_027415455.1 Nitrospirota bacterium
CACGATCTTTTCCCGCTCTTCCGGCAGGATCCAGTGTCCTTTGGGCACAAGGCCCTCCGGACGGGGTTTCTTGCCGGAAAGGCTGGTCCAGCGGTGATAGGTCCTGGCTGGAAGATTCAGGACAACAAGGGATTTCTTGATGGGGAACTTGGCCTTTTCCTTCAGGTGTGTCACGGTCTTTATGACCTCTTCCGCCGTCTCCGGCGCAACGTGGGTCCCGGTGAGGGGTCCCCAATATTTTTTTTTAACAGCAGATTCTCGGTGGAGAGCTCCGAGACAACCGATTCCAGCCTCCGGATCCGGTCGTCCTTTTCCAGGATCTCCCGATGCAGCACCTTTCTTTGCTGCTGCATTTCCCGGGAGAAGGTCTGCTCGATCCCTTCCAGAGCCTGTTTGGCCCACCCAAGGATCAGCCCGGGGCTACTTCCTGTTTCTTCGGCCAGATCGGCCAGCCCTGCATGGTCTTTCAGGTATCGACGGACAATCTGGGCTTTCTCCTCTACGGTCCAGCGTTTTTTCTTCCCATTTTCCGGGAGGGAGGGATTTTCCATGGGCACGTCCTTTCTGGTAAGGGTTATTGCGTAAAATCCTACCAGAAAAAGTGCCATTTCATCTTACACGGGACAATATCTTCATGACAGCGATACCTCGTCAAGGAGTCTGGGTCACGACGTTGCCGACTACGGCTTTGTCCCCGTCCGGACCTTTCGCGTGGTCGCGGACCGCGAAGGCGTACCAGCTGGTCTCCATCGCCCGCCCGATCAGGGCCTCCTTGTAGTTCAACAGTTCGAGCTTCAAAAGGATCGCGTTCTCGTAGGCGATTTCCCGCAGGAGATCCGAGGCGGACTCGGAGGCGATGTCCTCGTACCAGTTGGGGTTGGCGAACCGGCCGTCGACCAGGGCCCCCATCATCTGGTTCTCGGAGATCATTCCGGAGGGGCTGGCTGGGGGCACTGGGGCCCCGATCTCTCCCAGGCTCTTCGCGAGCCACCCGGACAGCGGGTAGGCCGCCGTGTTCCAGGAGGCCGCCTGGGCGAGGGCGAGCCTTGCGAGGCTCATCCGGGCTTCGTAGGCCTTCATCCCGGCCAGGTATCGCCGTCCCGCCGGCGTGGAGTAGTTGGCCCCCGGGGGTCTGGCCGGAGGCTCCGGGTCCGTCAGGTTCTGGATGTAATACTCCGCCGCTTCCCCGGTTGGGCCCCCGGATCCCGGAGCGGCCGAGGCCGACGGATCGATTGCCGGGGAGGAGGATGGGGGGAAGAGGGATGCGACCGAAAACGCCCCCGGGGGTTCGGCATTGACGTGGGCCGCGGTCTGGGACCGGGCCGTCACATTTCCGGCGTACTGGGCAGCCGCCTGGCGGTAGGCCTCTTCCGTCATCCGACGGGTTTCCTCCCCTTGGACCACGCCGGCCGCGGCGTCGACGGACTGGCATCCGGAACCTGCCACGGCGGTCGAGGGCTGGCCGTTTCCGGTGAAGCCGAACTCCCGGGAGACCGCCGGAACAGGCGGGCTATCATGGTGTTCTCCCCGCTCTCTTATGCGTGGAGGCCGTCGATCGGACCTTCGCCGGATTTTCCCCGGACCGGGCGGAGAAGGTGGGGAAAACCCTGTGGAAAGGGCGTCCCGGTCCGTTGCCGAAAAGGGATTTCCTCCCTCTTGACCAGATCCTGACCGTCCGGAAACAGTGCCGTTCGACCGTCATTTGCCCCCCTTTTTGTCCCGGAGCGGGGGTCCCGGGACTCCCGGCCGCCCGAGAAGGATCGTCCGGGCGTTCCAGTCGACCCGGATCCGAAGGCCGTAGGTCCGGGGGAGGGTCCGGCCCCCGGACCAGTCGATCCGCGTTCCGGGGGCCACGCCGTCGTAGAGCCCCGTCCATCCGGGCCCCAGGAGCTGGGCCAGGACCTCCCGAACCGGCTCCTGGTGTCCGAATCCCCGGACCGGCACGGTATAGTCCCATCCCGGGTTCGCGAAGGCCGCCCCGCTCTGGCGGAGCCCGGGTCGGAACGGGGACCGGCCGGGAGGTTTCGGAAGGGAGGTGGGCGGAACCGCCGCGTTCCTGCTCCGGACGGACGGAGGAAACGGATAGCCCCCGGAGAGGGACGCTGGGACCTGGGGCGCGAGGGCGGAGAACGGTGCTCCCGTCTCCGGGGCCAGGGCGAACCAGGCCCCGGCCGGAGGAGGGAGAGCGAGCGACAGGCAAAGAAGGCCTGCAGCCGCTGGAATAAGTCCCCTCCCGCCCGTCATTTCGTGACGATCTCGCAGTACGCGTGGTATCGCGGACCCAGGACTCCCCGCGTCTTTTTCCACCAGGACCGGACCACGAGCCCGTGGAACTTCCCGTCGGCGTACCGCCGGTCCCCGGCCTTGTGCTCGGCCGCCGCGCAGGCCTTGTACTGGGCCGTTTTCAGATGGTCGAGGTCGTAGCCTTCCCCGACGAAGACAAAGCGCCCGGGAGGGGCCACGGGATCCCTCACCCATGCGGGCTCCGGCCCTCCCCGGGCCACCACCTTCTGGGCAAACATCGTCGCGCATCCGGAGAGCGCAAGGCCCAAGGTCCCCACCAGGAGCGCCGTTCCCGCGGCCCTCGTCAGTTTCCATCTTTGACGCTCTTTCTCGCGTTGGAACCGTCCATGATCCCCTCCCTGGTTTAACGTC
>DAIBSV010000231.1 GCA_027415455.1 Nitrospirota bacterium
AACCGCAAGCTTGAGGAGACCCTCAAGAAAGCCCGCAAGGAAATCCAGGCTCTCCGGGACGAACTGATCCGTCTGACGACGCCACCCAACAGCTATGCCGTCGTCCTTTCCGCCAATATCCCGGCGGCCGGGGAGCTCTCCGCCCGAGGGGCCGCCCTCGAACCTTCCATCGACATCATCGTGGCCGGTCGCAAGATGCGGGTCAATATTGACCGTGCGCTCGATCCGGCGACCCTGTCTCCTGGCGACGCCGTTCTTCTGAACGAGGCCTTCAACGTGGTGGGGAAGGCGCCCCAGGAGCGGCAGGGGGAGATCATGACGGTCAAGGAACTCCTTGCGGACTCCCGCATTCTCGTCTCGGGGGAGGCCGGCGTCGACCGGGTCGTTCTCCTGTCTCCACTCCTCGCGGAGACCGCCCTTTCCGTGGGGGATCCGCTGATGGTGGACGTCCGGTCGGGCTTCGCCCTCGAAAAGATGCCCAAGAGCGAAGTGGGCCAGGTGGTGATCGAGGAGATCCCCGGCGTCACCTTCGACGACATCGGAGGGCTCGATCTTGAGCTCGAGATGGTCCGGGATGCGGTGGAGCTTCCTTTCCTGCATCCGGAACTCTATGCCCACTTCCAGCTGGATCCTCCGAAAGGGGTCCTGCTCTATGGCCCTCCGGGATGCGGCAAGACACTGATCGCAAAGGCCGTCGCCAATTCGGTCGGTCGACGGATGGCCGAAAGGGGCGGGGAAGCCCGTTCCTACTTTCTGCACGTGAAGGGCCCGGAGCTTCTGAACAAGTATGTCGGTGAATCGGAACGCCAGATCCGGGAGGTCTTCGCGCGGGCCCGGGAAAAGGCTCGGGAAGGACACCCCGTCATCGTCTTCTTCGACGAGATGGATTCCCTGTTCCGGACACGAGGCACCGGGGTCTCCTCCGACATGGAAAGTACGATTGTCCCCCAGTTCCTGGCCGAAATCGACGGGGTCGAGCGACTTCGGAACGTCATCGTGATCGGAGCCTCCAACCGCCAGGATCTTATCGATCCGGCGATCCTCCGCCCGGGACGGCTCGATGTGAAGATCCGCATCGACCGTCCGGACGAGCGCAAGGCGCGTGCGATCTACCGGCGCTACCTGACGGAAAGCGTTCCCCTCGCACCCTCCTTGACGGAAGGTTTCCCCACCCTCTCGAAGGCGATCGAGGCCCTGATCGACCGCACGGTGGAGCTGATGTACCAGAAGAGCGAGGAGAACCGTTTTCTTGAGGTCTCCTACGCGAGCGGTGAGAAGGAGGTGCTTTACTTCAAGGATTTCTCGAGCGGAGCCATGATCTCGGGGATCGTGGCACGAGCCAAGCAAACGGCTATCAAGAGGGCCCTGTTGAAATCCGGTCCCGAGGGACTCGTTTTCGACGACCTGTCCCAGGCGATCCGTCGTGAGTTCCAGGAAAACGAGGACCTTCCCAACACCACAAACCCTGACGACTGGGCCCGAATCGCGGGTCGGAAGAACGAGCGGATCGCGAGCGTCAAAACGTTGTCTTCGAGGGAAGCCCGGGAGAGACCAGTGGAAACCCTTCCCGTGGGGCATTACCTGTGACGGAACCGCAAGACAATGCCCTGTCTTCAGAAAAATCCCAGGGGCTCGGGATGCCCTGCTTCGGCCGAATCGTCGGAACCGAGGTCGAATACGGGATTTCCTTCGGATCCGGAACGATTGGAGACTCCCAGGGGGAAATCTCCCACGAGCTGGTGAACAGGCTTCCGGGCCTCTACGCATCGGGGGCTCTTTGGGACTATGAAGAAGAGGATCCTTTTCTTGATGCCCGGGGCTTCCATGTGGAAGGAGATCGGGAGCGCCCAGACCGGCGGGAGAATCGCTGGACGAACCGGGCCCTCTATAATGGGGGAAGGCTCTATGTCGATGGGGCCCATCCGGAGTATTCCGCCCCGGAATGCGCGAGCCTCCGGGACGTCGTCCGTTTCGAGCGGGCCGGGGACCGCCTGGTCGAGGCCTGTCTTCTGGCCTGGGAAGCGGAAGATCCGGGAAGGAGAAGCCTTCGGGTCTTCCGAAACAACTCGGACGGGTGGGGGAATTCCTGGGGATACCACGAGAACTATCTGCTTTCCCGAGATCTCCCCTTCGACCGGATCATCGGAGGACTGACAGCCCATCTGGTGAGCCGGATCGTCTTCTGCGGGGCCGGGAAGGTCGGATCGGACAAGGGACTTGAAGGGGTTCCTTTCCAGCTTTCCCAGCGGGCCGAATTCTTCGAGCTTCCTGTGGGGCTGTCGACCACATCCCGGCGGGGAATCATCAATACCCGGGACGAACCCCATTCCCGGAAGGAGTCCTATCGACGTCTTCACGTGATCACGGGAGACTCGAACTGCTCCGAGATCGCGACCGCCCTGAAGATCGGATCAACCCTTCTCGTTCTCTGGGTGCTGGAGGAGAGCCAGAGGACAGGGGTTTCTCTTGATTTCCCTGTGCTGGCCGATCCCGTGGCCGCCTTTCACCAGGTGTCGGCCGACCTCACCTTCAGGAAGCCCCTGACCCTCACCACAGGGCGGACGATCACGGTCCTGGGAATCGCCGAGCGCTATCTCGAAAACGTCCGTCTGTGGTTCTCCCGGGAGGGTATGGATTCGGAGGTCCGGGAC
>DAIBSV010000232.1 GCA_027415455.1 Nitrospirota bacterium
ATCGGCCAGACACTCTCCATGAGCCTCCCCTATCGGGGCTTCTCGACAGTGCTGGCCGGAAGTGTCAAGCAGGCCATTGATGCGATCGGGGGCCATTCCTTCGATCTTGTCCTTCTGGATCTCCAGCTTCCGGACGGAACGGGGTTCGACCTCGTCCGGATCCTCCGGGCCAGACATCCGCTCCTGCCGATTCTCATGATTACCGCCCGGACCGACGAGGCCTCTGCCGTCCGCTCTCTCTCCCTCGGAGCCGACGACCATATCCGCAAGCCATTCGGCCTTGACGAGCTGACAGCGCGCATGGATCGACTCCTGGAGCGAAAAGCCACCCGGGACAACCTTCTCTCCTTCCGGGAGCTGGTGATCGACCTCGCGGAGAACAGGGCCTTCATCGAGGGCCAGGAACTCTCTCTCGGGCGAAAGGAATTCGGGATTCTCTCCCTGCTGGCCCGAAAGGGAGGCGAGGTCGTCACCCGGGAAGAGATCCTTTCCCTTTTTCCGGACTCTCTCGAGACCTTCGACCGAACAGTGGACTCCCATCTCTCCCACCTCCGGAAAAAAATCCGGGTTCTGGCCGGTGACCGTCTCCGGATCCACCCCGTTTACGGGGTTGGCTACCGCCTCGAAAGCAGCGCCGGACCATGACGCCTTCCCTGCTTCTCCGGCTTCTGGGAGTCTCGCTGGTTCTTTCCCTGACCCTGGAAATCTTGATCCTGTTCGGTATCCGGCATTTAAACGAAAAAGGGGAAGGGCCTCTCCAGAACCATGCCCTTCATTTCATCGCCCGGATGATCGAGAGGAGCGACGACGCCCCCTCTGCCCTGACCCGATTCGAAATCATGCGCCAAAACCTGGGGCTCCGGCCAATTGAGGCCTGGATCCTAAGCGGAACCGGAAAAACACTGGCGTCCTACCCCCCCGGGAGTGCTCTTCCCGCCGCATGGACCCACCTCCCGAAACCGGACAAGGTCCACGCAGTGGCGGCCCATTACCGTTTCTTCCACCTCTTTCCCGACTCCCTGATTCTCCGTCTCGACCGGCCCCAGAGAACCTACCTCCTCGTCCGGGAATCGACATCGACCGCCCACACGAGAAAGAGGGTGGGGCGATTCCTTTTCCTCTTTGCCACCATGGCCGCCTCGGCCTTTTCGGGCCTTTTTCTGACCTTCCTCGTCTTTCGCCAGAAATCCCGTGAAGCCAAAAAGGTCTTTTCCGCCCTGACCCGGGGCGAACTGGGGGCCCGTTTCCCGATCACGCGGCTCGACGAGCTCGGAAGCCTCATGACCGACTTCAACCGCATGGCCCAGGCCATCGAGGAGCTTGTCGAAAAAATCGAGGAAAACGACCGCTCCCGAAGAGAACTTCTCCAAGAGCTGGGGCACGATCTCCGGACGCCTCTGACCTCTCTCCGGACGGCCGCCGACACCCTTCTGGCTCATGGAGCGGCCATGCCGGGAGAAGAGCGGGACCGCTTCGTCCGCATTATCCGGGCCGAAAGTCTTTACTTCCTTCGCTTGATCGAGGACCTTTTCTTTGTCGCCGAGATGGAGGCGCCCAAGTACCGTCCCTCCACCGAAGACGTCGACCTCAAAACCGTTCTGGTGGAGGAAATTGAGCTCTGCCAGAAAGGATCTCCGGATGAAGCGCCTGGCAGGATTCTCTGGAACCTCGAACAGATGGAAGGACCCTTTCGGATCCCGGGCAGCCCGGTTCTTCTCCGAAGAATGGTGAGAAATGCCTTGCGGAATGCCTGCCGGCACGCCGCGTCCCGTATTCTGATCTCGATTGCGCGCGAGGAGGGGTCTTCCGGTTCCGTGATCGTTCTCCGGATTGCGGACGACGGGCCTGGAATCACGCCTGAGGCCATCGCCCATTTTGGGAAAAGGGGCGGACGGCGCCTCGCAAACGAAGGGGATCGGAGCGATCCCGAGATCTCCCTGGGACTGGGCTCGGTCATCATCGAGCGCGTCGTCCGGATTCATGGAGGGCGAAGCGTGATCCGAAATCTTCGGAGAGAAGGCGACGCTCTTTTCGGAACGGAGCTCCGGATCGATCTCCCCGTCTGACTCTTGCCTGACTCTTCGGAACCCCTCCATTCGATCCTCTTGTCGTCACAATCAGACAGAGAGTCCCTCCTTCCTTCATGAAACGAAGACAATCCCCGCCCTGTTGCTTCCATCATTTTTCAAGGATCTTTTGCCAGACTGGATTCACGGGATCAAGGAATAATGCCCGCATTCAACAATCAAAGGAGGAGTCTGATGAAAAAAGGATTTGTCAGGGGTCTGATACTGGGAGCTCTCGTCGTTCTGGGGCTCGGGACCGCCAGCCTGTCTTCAGCCAGCGCCCACGGCCTGCACCACCGCATGATGAAACACATGATCATGCATGGGGGGCCCATTCCTTTCTACCTTCTGAACCAGGACCGGCTCAAGCTTTCACGGGATCAGGTCCGTTCGCTTCTTGATCTCAAGGAGTCCTTCCGGAAGAAGGCGGTCATGGAAAAAGCCGAGATCCACGTGCTCCGGATCGACATCATGGCCCGCATGCACCATCGCAAGATTGACACGGCCAAGATCGATACAGACCTCGACAAGATCTTTGACCACAAGAGAGCCCTCATGAAAGACTTTGTCGAAACAGTCGC
>DAIBSV010000233.1 GCA_027415455.1 Nitrospirota bacterium
GTTGTCGGGGCGATAAAAGCCAGAAGCGCCGGGGCGTGGTGGATCAGACCCCCGATGTAGTGGCGGCAGAGCTCGGAAATGTCCCCGTATCCGCCCTTCTGATAGAAGAGGTTCTTCCCGGCCTTCCAGAGGCTCTGGTGAACATGCATTCCGGACCCGTTGTCCTGAAAGAGCGGCTTGGGCATGAAGGTCGCGGTCTTCCCGTATTTGAAGGCCGTGTTTTTCACCACATATTTGTACTTCATGACGTTGTCGGCCATCTTGGTGAGAGTGTCGAAGCGCATGGCGATTTCGCACTGGCCTGCGGTGGAGACCTCATGATGATGGGCATCGCAACGGATACCGACTTGCTCCATGGTCAGGACCATCTCGCTTCTAAGATCCTGGAGAGAGTCGGTCGGAGGCACAGGGAAGTATCCTTCCTTGTGGCGCACCTTGTATCCCAGGTTCGGCTCCTCTTCCCGACCCGTGTTCCAGGTCCCCTCGATCGAATCGACGGAATGGTGGGAGAAGTTGGACCCTGAGCCGTAACGAACATCGTCGAAAACGAAGAACTCACATTCAGGACCCCAATAGGAAATATCCGCGAGCTTCTTGAGGTAATTCTCCGCCCGCTGAGCGATATAACGCGGATCCTTGGCATAGGATTCGCCGGAAATCGGATCCTTGATGTTGGCAATCAGGGAGAGCGTCGGAACCTGGGTAAACGGATCGAGGAAGGCCGACTTGGAATCCGGCAGAAGAAGCATGTCGGACTCATTGATGGTCTGGAACCCGCGGATACTGGACCCGTCAAAACCGATTCCCTCTTCGAACAGCTCTTCCGTCAGCTGATGAGATGTCATGGAATAGTGTTGCCAGGTACCAAGCAGGTCGGCGAACTTGATGTCGATGATCTGCACGTTGTTTTTCTTCGCATAGTCCAGAACTTCTTTCGGGGTCATTCGTTAACTCTCCTAAAGAATTGTGGATAATGGCACCTTTAACAAAAGGCGCCGCGCCCGGAACACAAAAAAAGGGCATCTTCATGACCTGTCATGAAGACGCCCTTGTCTTCGCATATCTTTTTCCCTGCCTGCTGGATGCCGGATACAGCTCCGCACTCCTCGTTGAGTCAAAGACTACACGTTGGACAAAAAAAACGCAATACTTGATCACAAAAAAGCCAATTGTCGATTTTTATTCCTCAACAAGGGATGAATTCCTTCATTCGGACCCCCTGAAATGGATCGGTGCATTGCTTTCCCTATTCGGTTAGAATCAGGGAAGGTGCCATATCCGTTCCCCCTTTACACAAAGAGGTTGATGCGTGAAGAAGGTTCAGGTTCTTGTCATCGGAGCGGGTTCTGCTGGTCGATATGCGGCGCGTGAAGCCGCACGACTTGGTCGGGAGGTCCTGATTGCCTCCACTCCTCCCTTCGGTGGACTTTGCATCCTGAAGGGGTGCATGCCCTCCAAGGCCCTTCTCCGATCAGCCCACGAGCTTTATGCCGCGAAAGCCGAACTCGCCGACCTTGGGATCGACCATGCCGGAACCTTCTCCTTCGATCTTCCCGCAATCATCCGCATGAAAAATCGGATGATTGCCGAAATGGCCGATTCAGCACGCGGAAGCATCGACGGGATCCCGGGAATCACGCTGGTCGAGGAGCCTGTGAGCTTTCTCACTCCCGAAACCGCCCAGGTGGGCCATCAGATTGTGCATTTCGAACGGGCGGTGATAGCGACGGGCTCGCTTCCGAAGATCCCCGATATCCCGGGCCTCACCGGAAAATGGACACTGACATCCGACGACGTTCTGGAACTTGAAACCCTCCCGGAATCGGTCATTGTCCTGGGAGCCGGACCCGTTGGCCTGGAGCTGGGACAATATCTTTCCATGATGGGAGTGAAGGTCACCGTCGTTGAAATCTCGTCCCGATGGAATCCCGACGTGGATATCCGGATTGAAGAGGGTTACCTGGCCGCCCTGGCAAAGAGAGGGCTGACCGTCCATCTTGGATTTCGCTCGGAACACTTCGAGGAGTCGGCGGACAGACCTGTCCTGCATGGGAAGATCGGTGACAAATCTTTGCGGCTGGAGGCCGATCGGGTTCTTTGCGCCACAGGGCGCCGGCCGGATTTGGATAATCTGAATCCCTTGGCCGCCGAGGTCCATCTTTCCCACCACCGGGCCATCCGGGTTGACCCATGGCTCCGCACGTCCAATCCCCGGATATTTGCCGCGGGTGACGTCACAGGAGCTCTGCCAGTCCTGAATCTTGCCACATACCATGGTGAGATTGCCGGGTTCAACGCCGCATCGGCCCTTCCGAAAAAGATCGAGGACCGTGCCGTCCCCACCGCCATTTTTTCCGATCCCGAGTTTGCCCGGGTCGGCCTGACGGAGCTTCAGGCCCATGCCCTGCACATCCCAACCATCACGGGATACCTTCCCTTTTCCGATCTCGGTAAAGCCATCGTGAACCGTCAGACCGACGGGGCCCTGAAAATCGTAGCCGATAAAAAAACCCGGGAAATTCTCGGAGCCGAAATGTATGGAGCCGGCGCATCGGATCTGATCCACCTGCTCACCGTAGCCATCGGGTTCTCGGCCACGATCGACCAGTACCAGCGGATCCTCCACATTCACCCGACC
>DAIBSV010000234.1 GCA_027415455.1 Nitrospirota bacterium
GACCTTCAGCCCGGTGATCCTCCTGGGTATTCTGGCGATCCTCCTGCCTCTGGCGCTCCTTATTCCCCGCCTCTTCGGAAAGACCTCCAGACGGCAAAGCCCCGTCTGGGGATGCGGCTACGGGACAAGGACCTTCCGCATGCAGGATTCGGCCGGCTCCTTCGCCCAGCCCATCCGCCATTTCTTCGCCAATTTCTTTCTCATGAAGCGCCACCTCCCGGAACCGGGGGAAAAGAGGCCGACATTCGAGCTGACCGTCGAGGATCCTCACTGGGCCTACCTGTACCGTCCCATTCTGCGTCTTTTCCAGAGCCTTGCCGGCCTTGCGGAAAAGGTCCGGAGCGGGCGCATCTCGGTCTATCTGGTCTATAGTTTTGGAACGCTGATCTTCCTTCTCACGGTGTTTCGATGGATGTAGGCGGTCTTTTCCTCCCTTCGACAATGGCTGTCGAAGGGGCCCAGCTTGTTCTGGCCCTCGTCGCGGCTCCCATCCTCACTGGATGGATCGGGGTCTGCCGGGCTGTCCTTTCGAACCGCTCTCCGGCGGGACTCCTGCAACCCTGGAGGGATCTGGTCCGCCTGTTCCGGAAGGAAACGATCATTCCGGAAGGAACCTCATTCCTCTTTCGGGCCGTTCCCTTTCTTGTCTTCGCAGCCCTCCTGTCATGCGTCCTCTTCGTTCCCTTTCTCGTCACCGATCCGCCCCTTGCTCCCGTGGCCGACGCGGTGGTTCTGGTCGGGCTCTTTTCCCTGGCCCGGATGCTGATGGCCTTTGGCGCCATGGACGCCGGCACTCCATTCGGAGATCTGGGGGGACGACGAGAAATGATGGTGGGATTCCTTGCGGAGCCGGCAACCCTCATGATCCTTTTTACGGCCTCACTCTGGTCGCGGTCGACGTCGCTTCCGGCCATCCTCCATTCCCTTCTCGGGGCGGCAGCCCCTTTTCATCCGAGCCTTCTGTTCGCCCTTCTGGCCTTCATTCTCATCCTTCTGGCGGAAAACGGGCGCCTTCCTATCGACAACCCCTCCACCCATCTCGAACTCACCATGATCCACGAGGCGATGCTCCTCGAGTATTCGGGACCTCTCCTGGCCATGATGGAGTGGGGAAGCCAGATCAAACTTCTTCTTTATCTTTTGATCGGAACGGATTTCTTCCTTCCGGCCGGCCTTCCGTCTTCCCTGTCTCCCGGTGCCCTGGGAGCCGGCCTCCTGTTCCTGTCCGCCAAGCTGCTGGTGGCGGGGGCAGGACTGGCCCTGATCGAAACCCTGTTCGCGAAGCTTCGGATATTCCGGGTTCCTGAATTCACGGCTCTGGCCTATCTCTTGGCCACCATGGGCTTTCTCATCCATTTCGTCCTTGAGGTCTAGCCATGTCTCCTCCCCTTCCGGCCCACCCCCTCGCGAACTATCTCATCCAGTTTCTGGGAAGCGCCCTTCTCATGTCGGCTTTTGCAATGCTCGCTCTCCGGCGCATGACCTCCCTCGTCCGCATCTTTGCCCTCCAGGGGATCCTCCTGACCCTGAGCACTCTCGCCGTGGCCATTCTGTCCTCCGAAACGCATCTTCTTTTCTCCGCCCTTTTCACCTTCGCCTTCAAGGTTCTCCTCCTTCCCGCCATCCTGTTCCGACTGTTGAACAGGCTCCGGATCCAGGGAGAGGTCGAGGCCCTTGTCAACGTTCCGTCGACGATGGTGCTGGGTCTGGCCATCGTGGTCTTTTCCTTCACCCTCGCCGGGCCCATTTCGGAGCTGGCGAGCACCGTGTCGAAAGGGCTGATCGGGGTCGGCCTCGCCTCCCTTCTTCTCTCCTTCCTCATGATGATTTCCCGAAGGAAGGCCCTGACGCAGGTGATCGGATTCCTGGGGATGGAAAACGCCCTTTTCTTTTCAGCCATCAATGCGACCTACGGCATGCCCATGGTCGTGGAGCTCGGCGTCGCCTTCGATGTTCTTGTCGGAACCTTCGTCTTCGGCATCTTTTTTTTCCAGATCCGGGAGACCTTCGAAAGCCTCGACTTGAAGCACATGGACACAACCTCGATGGAGTGACGGATGATCCTTACAGCCATCGTTCTCTGCCCTCTTCTCGGGGCTCTCGTCATGGGGACAGTCGGACACCGCAAGGGAGCCGATGCCCTCAATGTCCTTTTCTCCTTTCTCACCTGCGGCCTCTCCATTGTCCAGGCCGAACCCCAGGAGAAGCCGGGAGGTCAGATGATTGTGGAGGGAGCCGTCGGCCAGTACCTTGATTCTGAGGATGGCATACAGGGCCACGTTCAGGAGAAGGCCGGAAAGGACGGCGGAAATGGGGGTGGGGCCTTCAGCGTGGGCGTCCGGAAGCCAGCTGTGAAGGGGGACAAGACCGACCTTCGTTCCGTATCCCACGATGAAAAAGATGAAAGCCAGACCGATGACAGTGGGTTCCAGCGTCGTTTTGACTCCGTTCAGGTGGGTCCAGAGAAGGGCGGTCCCGCCGGGCCCCAGCGTTTTTTCGGAGGCGAAATAGAGAAGGATGGTTCCGAAAAGCGCCAGAGCGATCCCCACACCGCAAAGAATGAAGTATTTCCAGGCCGCCTTGACGCTCGCGGGGGTCCGGGTCCAGGCCACGAGTAGAA
>DAIBSV010000235.1 GCA_027415455.1 Nitrospirota bacterium
TGGCGCAGTACCGCTACTACAACATGGACCAGGTGGTGGGGGCGGCCCTCTCCGCCGCCCGGGGGATCCTCGAGGGGCTGGCGTAAACGCCTCCTTTAGGCGATGCCTCCGGAATGAACGACACACACAGGACAAGGGGATGAAGATGAGAATATTGGTGACGGGAGCGGCCGGCTTCATCGGCTCCACCCTTTCGCAGCGCCTTCTGTCGATGGGTCATGCGGTGGTGGGGGTGGACAACCTGAACGACTATTACGACGTCTCCCTCAAGGAAGCCCGGCTAGCCCGGCTTCTGTCCCGGGAGGGATTTACCTTCCACCGGATGGATATCGTGGACCGGCCGGCGCTCCTGGAGCTTTTCGAGCGGGAGCGGTTTCCGGTGGTCTACAACCTGGCGGCCCAGGTGGGGGTGCGCTATGCCCTCGAAAACCCCTTTGCCTACATCGACACCAACCTGGCCGGATTCGGGAACATCCTCGAAGGGGCGCTCCGGGCGAAGACCGGCCACCTGATCTATGCTTCCTCGAGCTCCGTCTATGGTGCCAACGCCCTCCAGCCCTTTTCGGAGCACCATTCGACCGAGCATCCGATCTCCCTCTATGCGGCCACGAAAAAGGCCAACGAAATGATGGCCCACAGCTACGCCCACATCCACCGGCTTCCGGTGACCGGGCTCCGGTTCTTCACGGTGTATGGTCCGTGGGGCCGGCCGGACATGGCGCTGTTCAAGTTCGCCAACCTGATCGTCAAGGACAAGCCCATTCCGGTCTTCGGCGAGGGCAAGCTCGTCCGGGACTTCACCTATGTCGACGACATCGTGGAAAGCCTGGTCCGGCTCCTCGACAAGACGCCCGTCCCCTCCCCCGACTGGGATCCCAAAAATCCCGATCCGGCCACAAGCTCCGCTCCGTACCGGATCTACAACATCGGGAACCGCAATCCCGTCCTTCTCATGCGCTACATCGAAGTGCTGGAGGAGTGTCTGGGGAAGAAGGCGATCAAGGAATTCCTTCCCCGGCAGGCCGGCGACATGGATTCGACCTGGGCCGACACCTCGGAGCTCGAGACCCTGACCGGATTCACGCCCGCCACCTCCATCGAAACGGGGATCCGCCGTTTCGTGGACTGGTACCGGGAGTACTACAAGGTCTGAACCCCCTCGCGGACAAACGTTCAAGGGGCTTCCGCAACGGTTCGGGAGATTTTTCCGGCCCTCCCCCTCCCCTTCGGAAAGAAGGCTCTCTCGCGCGACGGGCGAATTTCTGGAATAATGCGGGGAGACCGGAAGGATTCCGGGAACTTCGGGAAAAGGACCCATGGCAAAAACAAACCTCCTCAAAACCTCGGACCTCTCCTTCCTCGAACTTGTCGGGAACGGGAAACGCTATCGCGTCCCTCCCTTCCAGAGGGACTACTCCTGGACGGAGGAGCAATGGGAGGATCTCTGGAATGACCTGGTGGATGTGTCGGGCAGTCCCGACGCCCGACACTACATGGGATCTCTCGTCGTCGAAGCGAGCTCCGACCGGGACTTTCATGTGATCGACGGACAGCAGCGCCTGGCGACACTGAGCCTTCTGGTGCTGGCCGTCATTCACACCCTCGAGAGACTGGGAGGGGACGACCGGGAAAGAGCCGAAAACGCGGACCGGGCCCGCCACCTCCGGAACCGGTTCATCGGGGAGAAGGAACCGGCCTCTCTGATCGAAAGCAGCAAGCTCTTTCTCAATGAAACCGATGATCCGTTCTATCAGGACACTCTCGTTCAGTTGCGCCCGCCTCTCAACCCCCGGGGACTTCCCCGCTCCTCCAGACTCCTGTGGGAGTGTTTCGAATGGTTCAAAAGACGCGTTGAATCCCGATCCAATCAGGGAGGAGAGGCCTTGACGTCACTGATTTCCGAGGCCCTCGGCCGCCGTTTTCTGTTCATCCTGATCACGGTGGAGGACGAACTTTCCGCTTATGTGGTCTTTGAAACCCTCAATGCCCGTGGCCTTGAGCTGTCGGCGACGGACCTTCTCAAAAACTATCTGTTCTCTCTTGTTCCCGTGGCCTCTGACAGGGATTATCTGGGTCACCGGTGGAAAAGTCTGGTGGGAACGGACCGGCAGGAACGGTTCCCTGACTTTTTGCGGTATCACCTCCTTTGCACCGCCCCTCAAGTGAGAAAACAGCGTCTTTTCAAGGAGGTCAGGGCAACGGTCCGCGATTCCCGGGACGTATTCCGGCTCATGGAGGAGCTGGAGAAGCGGGCCGAACTTTTTTCGGCGATCAACGACTTTCAGCACGAATACTGGCAGGAAGACCCGGAGGCAAGGCGCCTGATCCGCGAGCTTCTGCTCTTCCGGGTGAGCCAGACGACACCCCTTCTCTTTGCCGCCTTCGAACGGATGCCCTTTCCCGACTTTGTCCGTGTTCTGCGTTTTCTTGTCGTGATTTCTTTTCGCTATACCATTATCGGAGAACTCAACACCAATCTTCTGGAACCGGTCTATCACCGCGCCTCAAAGGCGCTTCTCGATCAAATCATCCGGACTCCCTCCCAGGTCTTCGAGACGGTGAAGGAGATCTATGTTCCCGACGACAAGTTCAAAAAAGAGAAGGGGTGTCG
>DAIBSV010000236.1 GCA_027415455.1 Nitrospirota bacterium
ACGGATGGCCATGGGCGAGTCGAGAAAGATCCGGCTCTCCTTCGGGAAAAAGCCCTCGAGGTCCCATTTCCGGAAGAGGAAGAGGAGTTCCTGGGTCCGCTCCAGGGCGAAGGTGGGAATGAGGACATTCCCTCCCCTTTTGAAGGTCTCGGAGATGAGGGTCCGGAGTTCGGCGGTGGAGTCGGCGTACGAGCGGTGGTTCCGGTCCCCGTAGGTCGTCTCCATGACCACCACGTCCGAGTCGGTGGGGGGATCGGCGGGGGAGAGGAAGGAGCGGCCCGAAGAGCCCAGGTCTCCCGAAAAGAGGATACGGGTGCGGCTTCGCCCATCGGACTCGGTGATCTGGACCGAGGCGGAGCCCAGAATGTGTCCCGCATCCCGGAAGAGCGCCTCCACCCCCGGCGCAAGGGAGACCGATTCTCCGTAGCGGACCGCCTTCTGAAAACAGCGCAGGGTGTCGAAGACGTCCACCAGGGTGTAGAGAGGGGGAGGAGCGTGCTCGTGATGGCGCTGGAGGTGCTCGGCGTGCTCCTGGAGAATGTGGGCGGCATCCATCAGGACGATGGCGGTCAGGTCCCGCGTGGCGGGGGTGGCGATAATGGGTCCCTGGAAGCCTTCCTTGAGCAGGAGCGGGAGTCGTCCGCAATGGTCGAGATGGGCATGGGTCAGGAGGACCGCCGAGATCTCCCGGGGGTCGAAGCCGAAGGGGTGGCTGTTCTCCTGGCTCATGTCGTCCCGCCCCTGGAACATCCCGCAGTCCACGAGAAACTTCTTTCCCCCGGCAAAGACGAGATGGCAGGAGCCGGTCACGCAGCGGGCCGCCCCATGAAACGAAACGCGCATCATTCCTCCTTCGCCATAAGATTCCTTTTTCTCCGAAAACCGCCTCAGTCTAGCACACTCCGGACCCTTCGGAAACGGAGACAGAGGCCTCCGAGGGCGACGAAAGAATCCGAGGATCCTCCAGGCCAGGGATCAACGGGAGATGCAGCGGTGATCAGACGGACAGCCCGACTTCCTTCCGGGCCTTCCAAACAGGAAAAGACGGGAAAGCCGATCATGGTCCCGCCTGATGGCCCCCCCTTCCGTGAGTTTCACCCTGTTCGAAAGGGCCTTCGACCAGGACCGTTCAGACAAGGGGAAGAGAGCCCGGCCCCGACCCGGATCGATTGAACATGCAAAGGAACACGCATCCGCCTCCCCCGATCGGCGCCCCGTCCTCTCCCCCTGCCTCTTTTCGGATGTCTGGCTTTTTCATGAGGCGCCCTTCTCCGGATCGGGCTCGTCATGGGCTTGACGCTCCTCTTCCGGATGGCTAGAATAGTAACTGATAGTGATTCTCATGTTCACGACTGGAGACTCTTCATGGAAACTTTTCTGATCGTCATGCGGGAATCACTCGAGGCCTCCCTCCTGGTCGGCATCCTTCTGACGGCAGTCCGGAAGGCGGGACGGCCCGGCGACAGGAAGTACGTGATCGCGGGGGTGCTGACCGCCCTTCTCCTCTGCGCGGCCGTCCTGGCAGGATCCCGTGATCTCGCTTCCACTCTTTCAGGGCCCCTCCGGAACGAACTCGACATTCTCGTCTTCTTCCTGGCGGCCTTCTTCCTGACCACGATGGTGGTCTGGATGCACTACCACGGGAAAGACCTCTCCCGCCAGCTCTCCGGACGGGTGAACACCCTTCTCGACTCGGGAGAGCACGGAGCCCTCTTCCTCCTCTCCTTCTTCGGGGTCTTCCGCGAAGGGCTCGAAACCATTCTCTTCCTCTGGGGGATCGCCACCCAGTCCGGAGGGGCGACCCCCTCCGAGATGCTGGGAGGCATCGCGGGCCTTTTCGCGGGGATCGGGTTCGTCGTCCTCCTCTTCCGGGGACTGGTCCGGATTCCCCTCCACATTTTCTTTTCCGTCACCTCCGTCCTTCTGATCCTTTTCGCCGCCGGCATGATCTCCTCCGGCGTCGGACGGCTCGTCATGATCGGAGCCCTTCCCCCCCTCGTCAGCCAGGTCTGGGACTCGAGCCGCCTGCTGAACGAACACAACCTTCTCGGCGGGTTCATGGCCGACTTCTTCGGCTATCGCGCCCGTCCCTCCCTGACGGTGGTGCTCACGACCTTCACCTACATGATCGTCATGATGCTCTGGTGGCTCCGCTCCCACCGGGACTCCCTGCGCGTCGGTTCCCAGGCGCTCCGGAAGGGCCGATGAAAAGACGTCCTCAAAAATTCGCAAAAATTGATAACGATTCAAAAAAAGCTTACAATGATTTTATGAACGTCTTGCGGCCAAAGAAAATAGTGCCCGCTTTCTGGGGGATATTTCTCTTCCTTGTCGGCCTATCCCCCATCATGGCCCCCATCATGGCTCCCGCGATGGCGGCTTCGAGCGTTCCGCTCCGCATCGACGTGGCCATCCGCCACCACCGCTTCGAAACGGCGGTCCGGGAGGTCCCGAAAGGCGTTCCCCTCCTCTTCCGGGTGACGAATTTCGGGCGGTCGATGGAGGAGTTCGAAAGCTACGACATGGCTTTCGAGGTGGTCGTTCGTCCGGGACAGACCATCGAAATCCCGGTCTCGGGGCTGGGGGCGGGAAAGTACGACTACTTCGGGG
>DAIBSV010000237.1 GCA_027415455.1 Nitrospirota bacterium
AGGGGGGGGAGTTTTTTGTAAAGGTCGACCGTCTGGAGCACGGGAGTGAAGTTGGTGCTGGTGATCCCTCCCGTCACGGTGAGGGCCGTGGCGTTTCCGGGCGCCTGAAGAACGGTGAAGTTCTCGCTCATTCCAGAGATGAAGGAGGGGACTCCATCGATGGCGTAGGAGCCGGGAGGGCTTCCCGAAGTTGCGGCGGTCGTCCATGTGGAAGAGGAAATATCGCCGCTTAGCAGGGAGGACGACACCGTCGGGGAGGAGAAGGTTCCCGAAAGTTTCGATGGGGTCGTGCCGGAGAGAACGGAAAGGGAGGTTGCGGTCATGATCAGGTTCGCCGGGGTCACCGACACGCGGGTCTGGGGGGCAAGAGGGGGTTGTAGTTCGAGGCCAGGGCCCCTCCGTTCCCCGTGAGGGTCAGCCCCGAGACGCTCATTAGGGGCTGGTTCGTCTGGACGTTGCCGGAATTGCCCAGCGTTCCGGTTCCCGACGCCGTGAATGTCTGGCCGTCGACCCCGTTTACCGTCAAATTCGATCCCTTAAAACCGGTCGTTCCGTTGTAGACCTGCGATCCTGTCGCGGAAAGGTTCGCCGGGGTGATATCCCATGTTCCGGAAGCGGTCGTAATGGAATCTACGCTGTTTTGCATCGATGGCTCAGCGTATGTGCCAGACAACGTCGGTGTCACCGTGTAATATCCGACATTTGGTCCCACAGACGTGGAAACTGCAATACCGGAAGGGAAAGATGCTCCCCCCATGGTATAGATTGTGAAGTAGCCGGGGGATACGGAGATTCCGCTATATACGGAGGTGCCGCTGTTCCCCGTCACAGTCGCGGTGGGGAGGTCCGGCACAAGGATGGGAGCCGAAATTCCCGATGTCCCTCCGTTGGGATACACGGTGCCGATAATCCAGGTTCCAGAAGTGGAAAAACCGCTTCCATTCCAACCGGAGGCAAAACTCCATCCAGAGTAGGATCCGGGGTTGCCGAGTTGTCCGGGTCCTGTCCCTTCGGAAAGCCCTGTCACCCCACTGACCGAGCTGGTGGCGTTGCCTACGCCATAATTATTTCCAGGGACGATCGTCGCGCTCGCGTTATAGTAGTTTGCCGCATAAGTTCCGCTATTGTTGTACCCCACGAGACCTCCCGCATAGGAGGAGGTCCCCGAAGCGGCCGCATTCCCCGCCGCATAGGCGTTCGAGATACTCCCAGCGTCGCATCCTGCGAGGCCTCCCGCGTAAGCGGAATCTGTCTTGGAGGTGGCGGTCACCTTTCCGGTGGCATAGGAGGTTTCGATTGTCGCCCCGCCTTCATTGCCCCCGACGAGCCCTCCGGCGCAAGCGATGGAGGAAGAGGATGAAATGGAGGCGACTGTTACGTTTCCGGTGGCATAGGAGGTCTTGATAACTCCATTGTTCTGCCCGACGAGCCCTCCCGCACAGCCATAGGGGTCGGAGTATTCGGTTACCTTTCCCGTGGCGAAGGAATCTGTAATAGAAGCAGATGCAAGATAAAAACCATTAACCCCGACGAGCCCCCCGGCAGAAACATTGGTGGCAGTCACATTTCCAGTCGCGTAATCGTGGGCAATGATGGCGTTGTTTGCTCCCACAAGTCCCCCGGTATATGTGTCATTCGCGGTGGTTACGTTCCCCGTGGCATAGGAGTCCGTGATCTTACCCGAAACATTCTCCCCCACGAGCCCCCCGGCGGTGCCTATATAAGTATTGGAATTGGTGACGGACACATTCCCCGTGGCATAGGAGTCCGTGATGCTGCCGCTGGAGTTCATCCCCACCAGCCCTCCGGCGGAGGGGGCGGAAGCGGGAGCCGCGGCCGTCACGCTCCCCGTCGCGAAAGAGTTCGTGATCGTCCCGCCCTTGTTACATCCTGCGAGCTCCCCGACATTGGGCCCACTGGAGGCGGCCGTCACGCTCCCCCCCACCATTCCGAGGTTCTCGATCCCCCCTCCCGATCCCAGAAATCCCACAAATCCCACGGTGCCATGTTTTGTATCATCGATCGACAGATCGGTAACCGAATGTTCCAGCCCGTCGAAGGTCCCCGAATAGTTGATCGAGGATCCCCCGAACCGCACCCAGTTGGAGTTCGTCGCCGCTCCGGAAGAGTAGGTTTCCCCATTCGTTCCGGTGGCGGTCTGAACCTGGGTCAGGTCGGCCCCGGAAAGGGATGCGCTTGTGACGGTGGGAAGGGTGATGTTCGCGTTGAGAGCATAGTTGTTGGCAAGGATCGTTGCGTTCTGGTTCTGGTCGATATAGTAAAGGTCGGGATTCGAGGAGAGGAGCATGAAGGGGGTGACCGTTCCCGCCCCGGAATTATGGTAGACCGTCGGGGTAGTATAGGTCGAAGGGTTGTAATAGACCGATACGGGCCCGGCAACATCGAGCGAGCCGCCCGTGTTGAGGTTCACCGTCCCGATCCCGGAGGGGACCCCGCCTCCGGTCGTATGGGTCGCGACGCCTCCGATGTCCATGTCGTCGGCTCGGAGAGCGAGGCCGCCGGTCCCCGTGGCTGTGATCGTGTTGTTCACCTGGATTATCGGCACCGTGTATCCCAACGGAGGG
>DAIBSV010000238.1 GCA_027415455.1 Nitrospirota bacterium
GCCGAGGCGGCCATGGTGGCAAAGAGGAAGAGGACACGCCACCCCCGGACTCTCTTGTGGGCCGCCGAGGGGGACTCCCGGACGAGGAGGTAGAGGGGCCGGGGCCGGTCGAGACGAAGGACCAGATAGTCCGGAAAGAGGTGAAAGAAGCGGTAATGGGCCGCCACGCGATGAATCCCGTCCGGCCTCGGGAAAGGCCTCCAGGAGGGAGGAAGGGGGCGGCCGGGGGGAAAGGTCGCCAGAGGCGTCCCGTCTCCGCTGACGATCCAGGCGTCGACCGGACCAAGCCCCAGATCACGGCGCATTGTCTCGAAACGGGCGAGGGAGTCCGCCGTATCATGGCTCCTTTCCACCATCCGGGCCATGATCTGGAGGGAATGGTTGTGGAGAGGGCCCTCGCCCTTTTCGTTCAGGTGGCGGATCCCGAAGAGAATCATGATTTCGAGGATGAGGGAGAGGGCTAAGGAGAGTCCCAGAAGCCGCAGGAGCAAGGAGGGGCTCATGGTCCGGGAACCGTTTCAAGCCGGTATCCGACGCCGTAGACTGGATGGATGCGGAGACGGTCCCCGGCAACGGCCCGGATTTTTTTCCGAAGGTGGGAGAGATGGGAGTCCACCGTCCGGTCGAAGGTCTCGAGAGAGTCCGGGAAAAGGGAAAGGATCTCCTCCCGGGTGACCACATCGCCACCCTTTTGGACAAGGAGAGAGAGGATCCCGAACTCCTTGCGTCCGAGAGAGAGCTCCTGGCCTCCCAAAACAGCCCTGTTCTCCCCCAGGTCGATTACAAGATCCCGGAAAGAGAGATACTGCTCCCGGGAGGATCTCCGGGCCAGAAGACGGTCCATGCGCGCCGAGAGCTCGTCGAGTCCGAAGGGTTTTCGGATATGGTCGTCGGCTCCCAGGGAAAGGGATCGGACGGCCGAGGCCTCGTCCGTTCGCGCCGTGATTATGAGGATCGGAAGAAGGGGATCTCCTGCCCGGAGGATCCGGCACAGGTCGAATCCCGATCCGTCCGGGAGCTGGAGATCGAGAATGACAAGGTCGAAGGGATGGGTCTCGATCGCTTCCCTCGCCCGGGCCACGCTGTCGGCCAGGAATACCGAAAACCCCCGGTACGGAAGGGAGAGCGACAGGGTTTGTCCGATCAGGGGATCATCTTCGACAAGAAGCACCTGTTTCATGGACTGTTCCGGGACGGATGGGAAAAACAAAATCCTTTTCTTGGTTCATTATACATGAAACAGGGCCGGAGCCCTCCGGTTTGGTGCAGAGGATTCCCGGAACAGGCCAGGTGGGATCCCTCATTTTTCTGCGAGAGGAACAAAGATCGACGGCGGTATTTTGGAGACCTCTTCGCGGCCCAGGCAAAAAGGTGTCCAAAATATGAGCCCGGTCATATTTGTCTTTATTTGAGGAGACTACCATCGCTCTTGTCTTTAAGTTATTTGTCGGGTAACAAAGACACCATGATTGTTCTTTCCCCTCACCGCCAAGGAGAAGCCATGCTGTTTTTCAAGAGCAAATCAAAAGAGCCGGTTCAGGAAAACCGGAAAAAAACCAATGTCACATTTGAAGAAATCCTTAAACAGGCCTACCGGGTTGGACGCTTCTCCCCCCTCCAGTCCCAGTGCTCGCCCGCGCCAGCCCTTGTCCCTGTCTGGGTTGAAAACAACCGGGCGATCCTGTCCCCCATCGTTGCCCGATTTTTTGAAACCTATGAAATTCCCGATTCGAGAAAGGTCGAAATTCTCGAAGAGATTCAAAAAGGATACGCGGCAATGATCAACAGCGGTCCGGCGTATGAGGGGGACGGATCAAATGCATTTTTGTTCTCAAAAAAACAGGTGATCGACCTTTCCAATGAAATGTTCAGAAGCATCGCCGTGGAAATCGGCGTCTCCCAGGCCGAGATCGATTCTAACCCGATTTTCACGAGGGGAGTCTTTCTGGCCCTGTCCAAACAGGCGGTGTGAAGTTCCCGGTTTAATGTCCCCTTCGGGGATACAAAATCCCTCGCCTTCAGGCGAAGGGAAGAAACGTGTATATTGGTCGCATGCGGAGATATCGCCATGGCGCGCACACGAAAACTGATTTAAAGGTCCATTTGGTATGGCTCCCCAAGTACCGCAAACCGGTACTGCGTGGAGATATCGCCGTTCGTGTGCGCGACCTGATACGGCAAATCGCGATGGAACATGAGTTAGAGATTATTAGTGGTAAAGTGGCAAGCGACCATATACACGTATTTCTCTCCTATCGTGCCCATCAGGATATCAGTCAGATAGCGCAGTGGCTAAAGGGAATCAGCTCACGGGTACTCATTCAAGAGTACCCGCACTTACGAAAGCAGTTCTGGGGTCGACACTTTTGGGCCCGAGGATATCTGGCAGTCAGTTCGGGCACCATTACGGATGAAATGGTTAAGGAATACATCGACGATCAGGAAGGTGAACAGATCGCTGATGATAGTCGATTTCCAATCGACAATCCTTAGAATCCCTCGCCTTATAGGCCTGATCTTTACCCATATTTCCGACGAGTGGGCACGGGGCTTGTGGAATACACCTGTAAACGTGTGAAGATTGT
>DAIBSV010000239.1 GCA_027415455.1 Nitrospirota bacterium
GAAACGTCTTCGCCACGACGAGTCAGCGGCCAATTTTGAACACGTGAACGCTCGGCGGGGTCGGACGCAATTCGAAGACGGGTCCGACCTGCCCCAAACGCCCAGGCTGGGTCAGAATGTCGCTCACGGCATCCAGGAGATTTTTGATTTTTTTTAGAACGGCAAAGAGCGGGGAGCAGGGGCGAAGCGTAGACATGGGAGAGTCCTTTCCGTGTTTTTTTGACAATTTTTTCGTTCGGACCCGACAAGGAAAAAACAAAGAGGCGGGGTCTTGTCATGAGGCCGGAACGATTGATTTTCATGTTTGCCAAGAAGAGACAGCGGACAGGACAAGGAAAAATGAAGAAGGAAATTGAGGAAGGAAAACTAACGGACGATCATTCCCTCCTTTCCTGTCCGCATGCGACTCGGGTCGCTTTCCATGAATCCTCCAAAGGCGGGTGGCTCTTTCGTCCCCCGAAAAATCCGGCGGACGCTTCTGGTCAAAGTCCGACCAAACTTTCCAAAGTATTTCCAGATTCATCGGATTTGTCAAGGATCGGTCGAAAAAGTACCGGCGAAGTCTTCTTCCCGGAGCCTGGAGTTGACGTGATCCGAAAATGCTCCTCGCTTCAAGCCAGAGAGATATGGCGTGATTTTTCGATGCGCTTTTGCTATCCTCCCAGAAGTGAATCTGGGTCCGTCGGATCCCGCGATGGGTTTCTTTCGTTCGTTGAAAGCCGAAGATATCGGGTTGGAAGAGGACGTTCCTTCCGTAAAATCTCCGACGAGATCACCGCATGGAAAACAGGGCCTGGCAGGCCTAAAATGCCTGCGGAATCAATCTTCGTTGAGTCTGCCTCCTCGCAGAAATCCGGCGGAACCCCTTTCCTTACCGGGTGGTGATGTCATCCCTTCCCTGCTATCCTGTTCCCAAACTTTAGGCCCTGCAAAAACGGCCGTTTGGCATGGATTGGCCTGAGCGGAGCAAGAACCGGAAGAAAGGATCTCGGCGCCGGCCGCCTTCTGCCGGGGAAATGTTGATGCGCCCGGACGGCTTCTGGGCAGGAAGCGATATTTTCGGCCGAACACGATGAGAGATCGGGAATTTCATTTTGGAAGACGGGAGAATTGTCCTGTCTCCAAGCCGCTTGCGTCTCCGCTCCTGGGAGCGGAGCTTCCCGGTCCGGTCTGTCATCCTTTTACATGGCGGTTTTAATGAATCAGGATGAACTGAAGGTTCTAGAAGATCGGATCAAGGCCAATCCAAAGAGCCGCTCCTTTCTCCAGCTGGCCGAGGCCTACATCGAGGCCGGACGCCGCAAGGAAGCACTCGAGCTCCTCAAGAACGGGGAAGAGTACTACCCCTATTACCTGGCCGCCCGCATCGCCTACGGAAAACTTCTCCGTGAGGAGGGGGAGACCGACCGCGCGATCGAGCAGTTCGAGTTCGTGAACCGAACGATCCCCGACAATCTCCTGGCCCTCAAGAATCTCGCGGAGCTTTATCTGGACAAGGACCGGATCGCCGAGTCGAAGTCCATGGCAGAAGCGGCCATGGCCCTCTCACCGAGCGACCCGGAAATGACCGAGGTCCTGGCCAGAATCGAAAAATTGAGTCAGGGAGCCACCGCGTCCGCGCCCTCCCCTGCCCCTCCCGATCTCTCTCCCCCGCTTCCGGAGATGGAGAACAAGGAAGAGACGATCGTGGAGATGCCCCACGAACTCTTCGCCCAGGCCGCCGAAGAGCGGCAGGAGCCTTCAGAACCGGAACACCCCCTTCCAACCCCGCCGATCGAAACGGAAGAGACGGTCCCCACGGGAATCGTCGAGCCACCGGCTCCCGAAGCCCCAGAGCTCCCCACTCCCGAACCGGAACCGGTCGCAGCGGCCCAGGGCTCCCATCTCCCCCAGACGGAGACGATGGCGGATCTCCTCTTCGACCAGGGCCATCTCGAAGAGGCCCTCGAAATCTACGAGGCGGTCTTGGGGCGTGATCCCCAAAGCCCCACTCTTCCTGAAAAGATCCGCCAGGTGAAGACGACGCTCGGGATGATCGAGGAGCCCGTTTCGGAGACCGTCTTCGCCCCCGCGGAAGAACCACTCCCGGCCGAGGAGATTGTCCCTCCGCCGGCATTGGAAAAGCGGGTGCCCGAACCGGAGCCTGAATCGATGGAAACGGCCCCCCCGATTCCCGAACCGGAGATCCCCCGAGAACCCCAAACAGCTTCCGTAATCCCCCCCGTCTTCGAAACCCCGGCCCCCCGGCCGGAGCCGGTTCTCCCCTCCGCCCAGGCTTCCTCCATGGGAGCCGAGGGATTGACGGGAGCGATCATCGAAAAGATACGGGACCGGATGGGACGGGATCTGATCGGATACGTCAGGATGACCCTGGACGGTCTCTCCGCCGAGGCGAGCGACACCGGTCACTGGGCGGACGTCCTGGCCGCCGAGGGAATGGAAATCGTCCGGGCCGTGACCGACATGACCCGCATGCTGAACTGGGGCGAACTGCAGGGAACGGTCGTCTGGATGGAGCACGCCGTCCTCTACGGACTTCCCGTCGACCAAAACGAGGCCCTCTTTCTGGCCT